>JADGHD010000198.1 GCA_019689615.1 Frankia sp.
TGGCGGGTGGGGAGACGGCCCCGCCGGACGGCATGACGCCGTTCGCCGACCTGCTCGGCCCGCTCGCCAGGCCCTGCCGCGTGCCGGAGGCGGACCCGTCGGCCCGGGCGATGCTCGTCTACACCTCCGGCACGACCGCCGACCCCAAGGGGGTGCTGCACACGCACCGCTCGCTGCTGGCCGAGACCCACTCGGCGGTCATGCTGCGCGGCGCCGAGCCAGGGAAACGCCACCTCAGCCTGTTCCCGCCCGGGCATGTCGCCGGCCTGCTCGGCCTGCTGCGGGTGCTGGTGCACGGCAGCCCGACGGCCGTCATGGACAGCTGGGACCCGGTGCGCGCGGCCGGCCTGGTCGACCGGCACGGGCTGACGGTCGCGACCGGCGCCCCGGTCCAGCTGGCCGGCCTGCTCGACCTGAAGGAGCGGGGCGCGGCGAGCCTCGCTACGCTGCGCGAGTTCATGACGGGCGCCGCCGCGGTGCCGCCGGCGCTGATCCGCCGGGCGGACGCCGCCGGCATCGCCGCGTACCGCTGCTACGGGTCGAGCGAGCATCCGACGGTCAGCAGCGGCGACGCCGACGAGCCGCTGGAGCCGCGCGCGACCACCGACGGCCTGGTCATCGAAGGCTGTGAGGTCCGCCTCGTCGACGACGACGTCAAGGACGTGCCCGACGGCGCGCTCGGCGAGATCGTCAGCCGCGGTCCCGAGCTGTTCGCCGGCTACACGGACGAGCGCCTCGACCGGGAGGCGTTCCTGCCCGGCGGCTGGTATCGCTCCGGCGACGTCGGCCGGCTCTCGGCCGACGGGCACCTCACCGTTGTCGACCGCAAGAAGGACATCATCGTCCGCGGCGGTGAGAACATCTCGTCGCCGGAGGTCGAGGCGATCCTCGCCGAGCATCCGTTGGTCGCCGAGGCGGCGGCCTTCCCCGTCGCCGACCACCGCCTGGGCGAGCGCGTCGGCGTCGCGGTCGTGCTGCGCCCCGGCGGCTCGCTGAGCCTCGACGAGGTCCGGGCCCACTTCGAGGCCGTCGGCGCGGCCCGGCAGAAGACCCCCGAGCACCTCGCCGTCGTCGAGGAGCTCCCGCGTACCGCGTCGGGCAAGGTCCGCAAGCACGTCCTGCGCGCCGCCCACCGGCCCCCGTCCGCGTAGGGCGGGGGCCGGTGGGGAACCCCGCCCGCGGGACCGTCGCCGGACGAGACCGTCGGACGGGGGCTGTCAGACGGGACGCAGCAGGCCTTCCTGCATCGTGGTGGCGCACAGCCGGCCGGAGCGGTCGAGCACCTCGCCGTGGCAGAGCGCGCGGGCGCCCCCAGCCCACCGGCTGTGCTGGTCGTAGAGGAACCACTCGTCGACCCGGATCGGGGCGTGGAACCACACCGTGTGGTTGACCGTCGCGAACTGCAGGGTGCCGTCCTGCAGCGTGCGACCGTGCGGGCCGAGCGCGGTGGACAGCAGCAGCGCGTCGGTGAAGTAGGTGAGGCAGGCCGCCTGCTCGCGAAAGCCGTCGGGGACCCGTCGGCGGCTGCGCAGCCAGACCGACTGGTGCGGCTCGCCGGCCTGGTCGAGGGCGGCGAGCGCTCGGGCGGGCAGCGACGGGAACCGGGCCTCGGCGCCCAGGGTGTTCAGGAAGTTCCTGGCCCAGGCCAGGTTCTCCGCGCTGCCGCCGAATGTCGTCTCAGGACCGGGCAGGTCCTCAGGGTCCGGAACGTCGAGGCTGGCGACCTGGTGCTCCAGGCCGCGCTCGTCCCGGTGGAACGAGGCGATCATCGTAAAGATCGTCCGCCCGTTCTGGCGGGCGTCGACCCGGCGGGCGCTGAACGCCCTGCCGTCGCGGACCTGATCGATCTCGAACTCGATGCGGGCCGTCGTGTCGCCGGGCAGCAGGAAGTAGGTGTGCGCGGCGTGGATCCGCCGGCCGGCCGGCACCGTCATGCCCGCGGCGAGGACCGCCTGGCCGGCCACCTCGCCGCCGAAGGTGCGGCGCGCGGGTCCCTCGTGAACCCTGCTCAGGAAACGGCGCTCGTCGACGCGGTCGATGGCGAGGGCGTCCAGGACCGAGCCGGCGAGCTGATCGGAGTCACGCTGATCGGAGTCGAGTGTCATGGGCGGGTCAGAAGCCCAGGTCACGGCCGATGATCTCCTTCATGATCTCGGTGGTGCCGCCGAGGATGGTGGAGATGCGGACGTCCTGGTAGGCCCGGGCGACGGGGTACTCGAGCATGTAGCCGTAGCCGCCGTGCAGCTGCAGGCACTGGTCGACGACCTTCTTGTGCAGCTCGGTGCACCACCACTTGGCCTTGGCGGCGTCGACGGCGGTCAGGGTGCCGTCGACCACCCTCCGGATGCACTCGTCGACGTAGACCCGGGCGATGTCGAGTTCGGTCGCCATCTCGGCGATCGTGAACCGGTTGGCCTGGAACGAGCCGATCGGCTGCCCGAAGGCCGTGCGCTCCTTGGCGTAGGCAACGGTCTGCTCGAAGGTGTCGATGGCGCCAGCGATCGCGGAGACCGCGATCGACAGCCGTTCCGACGGCAGGTTCTCCATCAGGTGGTAGAAGCCGCGTCCCTCGGTGCCGAGCAGGTTGTTCGCGGGTACCCGGCAGTCGGAGAAGAACAGCTCGGCGGTGTCCTGCGCGTGGTGGCCCATCTTCGCGAGCTTGCGGCCGCGTTCGAAGCCGGGCGCGCCGTCCTCGACGACGATCAGACTGAAGCCCTTGTGCCCGGCGGCGGGGTCGGTGCGGCAGACCACGATGACGGCGTCGGAGAGGATGCCGTTGGAGATAAACGTCTTCTGGCCGTTGATCACCCACTCGTCGCCGTCCCGGACGGCCGAGGTGCGGATGCCGGCGAGGTCCGAGCCGGCGGCCGGCTCGCTCATCGCGATGGCGAAGGTCATGTCGCCGGCGGCCAGCGCGGTCAGCCAGCGCTGCCGCTGCTCCTCTGTGGTCAGCCGCAGCAGGTACGGCGCGATGATGTCGTTGAGCAGAGTGAGCGCGACGCCGCTGGAGCGGCCCCTGGCCAGCTCCTCGGCGACGACCGCGTTGTAGCGGAAGTCGTCGATGCCGAGGCCGCCGTACTCGGTCGGCACGGAGAAGCCGAGCACGCCGGCCTGCGCGGCGGCCTTGTAGACGGCCTTGTCGACGATTCCGGCGGCCGCCCACTCCTCGACGTGCGGGGTGACCTCGCGGGCGAGGAACTCCCGCACGAGTGAGCGGAACTCCTCGTGCTCGGCGGTGAACACGCTGCGGTTCATCTGGCGCCCTCTTCCTGGGACAGCGGCTGGGCTGGTCTCAGCCTGGAGGTATTACATCTTCAGTATAATCAGTTAACCAATTATGTGATAGTGTGACGTCTGCGTCCTTCGCTCGCGTCCTACGGGCGAGTCGCGGCCGGGTCGCGGACAGACCGCCCGGACCGCCCTGGTGAAGGCGCGATCGGTGCAGTGGTCATCGCCGGCGTGTGCCGGCAGAGCCGAGCAGGAACGAGATGACTGATGACTGAGGCAGCTGAGGTCCTGACCGAGCGCCGCGACGGTGTGCTCGTTGTCACCATCAACCGGCCCGCGGCGAAGAACGCCGTCAGCGAGGGGGTCGCGAGGGGCATCGCCGCGGCTATGGAGGAGCTGGACTCCTCCGACGGGCTGCGGGCCGGGGTGCTCACCGGCGCCGGCGGCACCTTCTGCGCGGGGATGGATCTCAAGGGATTCCTGCGGGGGGAGTCCCCGGTCGTGCCGGGGCGCGGCTTCGCCGGCCTGACGATGGCGCCCCCGCGCAAGCCGCTCGTCGCCGCCGTCGAGGGCTGGGCGCTGGCCGGCGGCTTCGAGATCCTGCTGGCCTGCGACATCGTGGTCGCCGCCAAGACCGCGAAGTTCGGCGTCCCGGAGGTCAAGCGGGCCCTGGTAGCCGGCGCGGGCGCCGCGATGCTGCTGCCCCAGCGCATCCCGCTCGGCGCGGCCCTCGAGCTGCTGCTGACCGGCGACCCGATCACCGCCCAGCGGGCCTACGAGCTCGGCATCGTCCAGCGGCTCACCCCCGAGGGCGGCGCACTGGACGAGGCGGCGCGGCTTGCCACCACGATCGCCGCGGGCGGTCCGCTCGCCGTGGCCGTCACCAAGCAGATAGCCCGGTCGGCCGGCGACTGGACCTTCCAGGAGGGCTGGAAGCGGCAGGCCGAGCTGCTGGAACCGGTGTTCACCTCCGAGGATGCCCGGGAGGGCGCGGCCGCGTTCGCCGAGAAGCGCGCGCCGGTGTGGAAGGGGCGCTGAGATGGGCGCCCGAGAACGGTTCCGCCAGCTTCTCGCGCAGGCCCCGGCCGACGCGGAGGCCATCGAGTTCGATCTGCGATGGACGACCTGGGGCACGATCCAGTCGATCGCCCGAGCCCTCGACGAGATCCTGCTCGCCCGCGGCCTGGGCCCCGGCGCCCGAGTCGGCCTGATCATGGAGAACCGCCCGGAGCACGTCGCTGTCATCATCGCGCTGCTCGCCACCGACCGCATCGTCGTCTCGTTCAGCTCACTGCAACCGCCTGCCCGGCTCGCCGCCGACATCGTCCGCGGCAACGTCGGCGTCCTCGTCGGTTCGCCGGCCCAGCTCGCCGGCGAGGGGGTGCGCGCGGCAGCCGACCCCGCTCTGGTCCTGGAGCTGACGGCCGACGACGTCGTGGCGGCCGGGCCGGTGGACAAGACCGAGCCCCGGCCTGCGGACTTCGCGCCCGGCGTCGCGGTCGAGATGCTCACCTCCGGCACGACCGGCCCGCCGAAGCGGGTGCTGCTGCGCGAGCTGCAGGTCGACACCGCCCTGGCCACCAGCGCCCCGGAGCCACCCGGGGACCGTCTCTTCCGCAGCGGCGTGGCGATCGTGGTGACCCCGATGGTGCACATCGGCGGCTTCTGGGGTGCGGTCGCGTCGCTGTACGCCGGGCGCAGGATCGCGCTGTTCGCCAAGTTCCAGCTGGACAGCTGGGTCGCCGCGGTCGAGCGCCACCGCCCGGCTGCGGCGGGGATCGTGCCGGCGGCGATCCGTACGGTCCTGACGGCCCGGGTGCCGGCCGAGAAGCTCGCCAGCCTCAAGGTGATCACGAGCGGGACGACCTTCTGCCCGACCGACCTGATCGATGCGATGCTCGAGCGGTACGGCATCCGCGTGCTGCCGACCTACGGCGCCACCGAGTTTGCCGGCGCGATCGCATTCTGGACGGCGGCGATGCACGAGAAGTACTGGCCGACGAAGGCGGGCTCGGCCGGCCGGCCGGTGCCCGGTGTCGAGCTGCGGGTCACCGGACCGGACGGCGCCGCGCTGCCCGCCGGCCAGCAGGGCGTGCTCGAGGCCCGCGGCGCCCAGTCACCGGCCGGCACCCAGGCCTGGCAGCGGACCAGCGACCTGGCCTCGATCGACTCCGACGGCTTCCTGTGGATCCACGGTCGCGTCGACGACGCGATCATCCGTGGCGGCTTCAAGGTGCACCCGGAGACGGTCAAGAGCGCCCTGGAACGGCACCCCGCCGTACACGAGGCGGCAGTCGCGCCGCTGCCCGACGACCGGCTCGGGTTCGTCCCGGTCGCGGCCGTCGAACTCGAGCCGGGGGCCGAGGTCGACGGGGAGGAACTGCGGCGGTTCTGCCGCGACGTGCTCCTGCCATACGAGGTACCCGCGCACGTCGTGGTCCTGGACGCCTTGCCGCGCACCCCGTCGTACAAGGTCAGCCGGATCGATCTGCTCGAGCTCATCGAGGCCCGGCTTCGCCGGGCGGCCTGACCGGCCGCGGGCCGGCGCGGTCCGTAGTCATGTGATACCGGAGGATGCAATGCAGCTTCGCGTCGGACAGACGCTCGCCAGCGCCGTGGACACCACCATCGTCATCGTCACGAAGGCCCCGGCCGGCGACGTGGACCTCACCTGCGGCGGCGCCCCGATGATCCCCAAGGGCAGCCAGCCCCCCGCCGTCGAGCTGGACCCGGCGCTCATGAAAGGATCGCTCATGGGCAAGCGCTACGTCGACGCGGCGGGCACGCTGGAGGTGCTGGTCACGAAGGGAGGCGAGGCGTCGCTGGCGCTCGGCGGCGAGTTGTTGGCCACCGCCCGGCCCAAGACGCTGCCCTCCTCCGACTGGCTCATCGAGCTGGCGCTCGCCTTCACCCAGGCGCACCCGGCGGTGACCTCCACGATCATCGGGCCGCGCACGCTCGCCCAGCTGGACTCCCCACTGGGCGCGGCCGACATCCGGCTGGGCGCGGACGTGCTCGACGCGGTCGACGCGGTCGTCGCGCCGGGGCAGGACCTGGACCGTGGCGACTACGCGTTCGAACCTCGGGCGCTGCGCCATCTCGACCAGCGGCGCCGCCGACGGTTCCCGGCGCCGTGGCCGCTCGGCCCGTCCTGCCCGTCGGCGGCCATGCCTGCGGGCAGGACGGACGGGTCAGTGCGTGGACCAGCCGCCGTCGACGACGAGGGTGTGCCCGGTGACGAACGACGACGCGTCGGAGAGCAGGTAGACCAAGGCGCCGTCCAGCTCGCCGGTCCCGCCGGTGCGGCGCATCGGCGTCGCCAGGGTGATCCGCTGGTTGGCCCGCTCGTCGGTGAACACCTCGTCGGCCATCTCGGAGGGGAAGAACCCCGGCGCGATGGCGTTGACCCGCACACCGCGCTTGCCCCACTGGCCGGCCAGGTCTCGGGTTAGGTTGATCACCGCGGCCTTGGAGGCGCTGTAGGCGGCGCTCGGCAGGGGGTAGGCCGAGCCGAGGCCGAAGACGGAGGCGATGTTCACGATCGAGCCGCGCCCGCGCTCGATCATTCCGGGGGCGACGAGCCGGGAGAGGTTGAACACGGCGGTCAGGTTGACCTCTAGGGTGCGCCGGAAGCGTTCGAGAGGCTCGCTGACAGCCGGGGCGGGGGCCCCGACACCCGCGTTGTTGACCAGTCCGTCGATGCGGCCGTGGGTGGCCAGGGTGTCCTCGACCAGTCGTTCGCACGCCTGCTCGTCGGACACGTCGACCGGTCGGGTCTCCAGACCCGGGCAGGCCGCCGCCAGCGCGTCCAGCCGGTCCTTGCGCCGGGCGATCGCGACGACCTTCGCGCCGGCGCCGTGCAGGGCGATCGCGAACTGGCGGCCGAGGCCGCTGGAGGCGCCGGTCACGATGACGACGCGGCTGGACAGGTCGAACAAGTAGATCGGGTTGTAACCGCTCACTCGGTGGCTCCTCTAAAACAGATCAATAAGTTTACCATATCCCCTCCTCTGGGGCGTATAGGTGCTCGGGGTGCTTGCCGGGCGGATCACTCCTGTGTCGCTTCTGGTAAAATCAGATAACCTATATGTATAATCATCCGGATGTGGGACGGGAGTGGCCTCATGATCGGCGGGCTGACCGAGGAGCAGGAGGAGCTGCGGGCGCTGGCGCGCGACTTCCTGGCGGACACGTCCTCGACCGCGCGCGTGCGCGCTCTGGTGGACAGCGGCGCCGCGCGTGACGACGAGGTGTGGCGGCAGATGGCCGAGCAGGTGGGCCTGCAGGGCATCGCCATCCCGGAGGAGTACGGCGGTGCCGGGATGGGCCCCGTCGAGCTGGGCATTGTGGCCGAGGAGCTTGGCCGCGCCCTGTTCGTCGGGCCGTACTTCTCCAGCGTCGTCCTCGCGGGGCAGACTCTGACCGTCTGCGCGGACGAGGCGGCCCGGGCGGCCTGGCTGCCGGGGATCGCGGCCGGCGAGCTGACCGCCACGCTCGCCGTCGGCGACGCGACGGGCGAGATCGACCCGGCGCAGGTCACGACCACGGCGGCCGAGTCCGGCGACGGCGGCTGGGCGCTGTCCGGCACCAAGCGGTTCGTCGTCGACGGGGCCACCGCCGGCCTGCTGCTGGTCGCCGCCCGCGTGGGCGGGGAGGTCGGGCTCTTCGCCGTCGACGCGACCGGCGGCGACGTGCCCGGGCTCGCCCGCGAGCCGCTGCCCAACCTGGACCTCACCCGCCAGATCGCGACCGTGACCCTTGCGGGCACGCCCGCCAGCCGGCTCGCCGGGGACGCGGCGGCGGTGCTGGCGCGGGTCGGCGACCTGGTCGCGGCGGCGCTGGCCGCTGAGCAGGCGGGCGGCGCCGCCGCGGTGCAGGACCAGTCTCGTAAACACAA
>JADGHD010000199.1 GCA_019689615.1 Frankia sp.
CCCCCCCCCCCCCCCCCCCCCCCCCCCCGGCGCGGGGCGCCCCGGGGGGGGGGGGGCCCCCCCGCGTCTCGGGGAAACCGATGAACCGTGTCACCATCGCCGCCGTAGCCGACGCCTTCGGCCGGGACCTCGACGAGTGCCTGGCCAAGGTCGCCCACCACATCAAGACCGCACGGGACCGCGGCGTCCGGCTGCTCGCGCTGCCCGAGGCGGCGCTTGGCGGCTACCTGCAGGAGCTGCCGCCGGACCGGGACCCGGGGCCGGCCGGCTCGGCGCCGCTGCTGGACCCGGACGGCCCCGAGATCCGCCGCGTCGCCGAACTGGCCGGTGACGACATGATCGTCTGCATCGGCTACGCCGAGCGGGCCGGCTGCCGGCGGTTCAACAGCGCGGTCTGCGTGGGCGACGGCATGGTGTACGGCCGGCACCGCAAGGTGCACCTGCCGCTCGGGGAGGGCATGGCCTACGACGCCGGTGAGGGGTTCTACGCCTTCGACACCCCGATCGGCCGGATCGGGATGCTGATCTGCTACGACAAGGCGTTCCCCGAGTCGGCCCGCAGCCTCGCCGTCGCCGGCGCGCAGATCGTGGTGTGCCTGTCGGCCTGGCCGACCTCGCGCACCCATCCGGCCGACGACCTGGCCCAGGACCGGTGGCGGTACCGGTTCGACGTGTTCGACGAGGTCCGGGCGCTGGAGAACCAGGTGGTCTGGGTGTCGGCGAACCAGGTCGGCATGTTCGGCTCGCTGACGTTCGTCGGCAACTCGAAGATCGTTAACGCGAACGGCGCTTTGCTCGCCGCCACCGGCAACGACGCCGGGATGGCGGTCGCCGAGGTGGACATCGACGAGGCCCTGCACATCGCCCGGCGCGGCATGTTCCACCTGCGCGACCGCCGCCCCGACGCGTACGCCGCCCAGTGCCTGCTGGCCGGCGAGCCCGTGCCGGTGCGCGGCTACCGGCTGGCATAGCCGTGCGCCAGGACCCAGCCACCAGCCGGCCGCTCGCCGCGCCACCGCGGGCCGGGCGCCGGCACCGCCGGCCCAGCCGGGCCTGGCGCGATCGCCCGACCACCAGAAAGGAGCCGTCGGACCATGCCCGCCGCGGCAGCCGAACGCGTCGTCGTCGTCGGGGCCGGAGCCGCCGGCCTGCTCGCGGCGGTACTGCTGGCCCGCACCGGGCGCCGGGTGCTCGTCGTCGACCGGGACCCGGCCGCCGCGACGCCGGCCTGGTCCGGCGGCGAACCGGCGACGAACGCCCCAGGCTCACCGCGCTCCGTCCCGTCCCGCGCCGGGGTCCCCCAGGCCAGGCACTCGCACGCCTTCCTGGCCCGCTTCCGGTCGCTGCTCGCCGAGACCGCGCCCGACCTGCTCGCCGGGCTGCTCGCGGCCGGTGCCCGGGAGCTGCACCTGCTGGAGAACGCGGCCCCGCCGATCCGTGCCGGGCTGGCCGGCGGGCAGGCCGCGGGCGGCGCGGGCGAGGCCGAGACCTCACCACCCGGCCCTGCCCGCGGCGGCGGCCCGGCCGAGCTGGTCGTGCTCGGCTGCCGGCGGGCGGTGCTGGACGAGGTGTTCCGGGCGGCGGCCCTGGCGGAGCCGGGGGTGAGCATCTGGGCCGGCCGCCGGCTCACCGGGCTGGTGGCCAACGGCCCCCGCATCGGCGACGGCCGGCCGTGGGTCCGCGGGATCCGGCTCGACGGCGGCCAGACCGTCGAGGCCGACGTGGTGATCGACGCGGCCGGCCGGCAGTCCCCGATCCGGGGCATGCTGGCCGACGCGGGCGCCCGGCTGCCACCGGAGCAGGCGGTGCCGTGCGGCATCACCTATTACTCCCGCTACTACGCGCGGGTCGGCGACCGTTCGCTGGTCACCCGGCTCAACCGGGGGCACACCCTGGGCGCCTCCTTCGACCGGTACTCCTGCCTGCTCTTCCCGGCCGACAACGACACCTTCTCGGTGACCTTCGGCGTGCTGCCCGAGGACGCCGAGCTGCGGGTGCTGCGGCACGACGACGCCTTCGACGCGGCCGCCGCCTCGGTCGGCCTGCTCGCCCCGTGGCTGGCCGGCGCACCGGGGACGGGCGCAGCGGCGGGCGACGGCCCGGCGGTGGTGCCGCTGGGGCCGGTCGCGGCGATGGCCGGGCTGACCAACCGGGTCCGGCCGCTGGTGAGCGACGGCCGGCTGGCCGCCGTGGGCGTGCTGCCGATCGGCGACGCCGCGATGACCACCAACCCGGCGCATACCCGGGGCACCACCCTGGCGGCGCTGGCCGCGGTCCGGGCGGTCGAGGCGATCACCGCAACGACCGACCTCGAGGAACGGGCCCAGCGGCTGGACGCGGCGCTGCACGCCGAGGTCTACCCGTGGTTCGAGGACTCCTGCGCCCAGGACGCCGCCCGGCTCGCCCGCTGGCGCGCCGGGCGGGGCGAGGTGGCGGTGCCGGCCGCCCGGACGGCTCCGGCCCGGCCGGGTGCGCGGCCGGGCGCCGAGGCGGTCAGCAACGGGGAGGCGTTCCGGGCCGCCCACCACGACCCGGTCGTCTGGCACGCGTTCACCCGACTGCAGAACCTGCTCGCGATGCCGGCGGACGTGCTCGCCAACCCGGACATCGTGGCCCGGGTGCGCGCGGTCCAGGCCGCCGGCCATCCGGCCGGCCCGGTCCCCGGCCCGAGCCGCGACGAGCTGCTCGCCATCGCCGTCGACGCGCTCGCCGCCGCCGCCGGCCAGCCAGCCGGCGAGGTGGGCACGAGCCCCGCGCCGGGCGGCCAGGCCGAGGGGAGCGCGCGCGGGTGAGCGGGCCGCGGGTCGCGCTGCTGACCTACTCGACGAAGGCGCGCGGCGGCGTGGTCGCCACGCTGTGCCTGGCCGAGGCGCTGGCCAGGGCCGGCTGCCAGGTGGACGTGTGGACGCTGGCCCGCGGCGGGGACGCCGGCTTCTTCCGCCCGGTGGACCCGGCCGTCACGGTCCGCGCGGTCCCCTTCCCGGACCGCCCTGGTGAGACCGTCGGCCAGCGGGTGCTCCGCTCGATCGAGGTGCTGGGCGCCGCCTTCCAGGCCGCCGGCCCCGGCTACGACGTGGTGCACGCGCAGGACTGCATCAGCGCCAATGCCGTGCCGGACTGCGTGCGCACCGTGCACCACCTGGACCAGTTCACCACCCCGGAGCTGGTCGCCTGCCACGAGCGGGCGCTGCGCCGGCCGTACGCGCACGTCTGCGTGTCCGCGGCGGTCGCGGCCGAGCTGGCCGCCGGCTGGGGGATCCAGGCCGTGGTCATCCCCAACGGGGTCGAGGCTGACCGGTGCGCGGCCGCCGCCGGCCCGGGCCAGGCCGCGGCCGCCGCCCGGGCGGCCTGGCGGGCCCGGATCGGCGGCCGTTACGTCCTCGCCGTCGGCGGCATCGAGCCGCGCAAGGGAACGCTCGACCTCGTCGAGGCGATGGCCCGGCTGCGCGCAGCCGACGGTGGGCCGGCGCTGGTGATCGGCGGCGGCGAGACCCTCTTCGACTACCGGGACTACCGCGCCCGGGTGCTTGCCCGGGCGGCCGAGCTCGGCGTCGAGCCGACGCTGCTCGGGCCGGTGCCGCACGACGAGCTGCCGGCGCTGGTGGCGGCCGCCGACGCGTTCGCCTTCCCGAGCGTCCGGGAGGGCTTCGGCCTCGCCGCGATGGAGGCGCTGGCCGCGGGCGTCCCGGTGGTCGTCCGGGACCTGCCGGTGCTGCGGGAGGTCTTCGCCGGTGCCGTCCGGTTCGCCGCGGGCCCGGCCGAGCTCGCCGCGGAGCTGGCCGCCGCGCTGGCCGCGCCCGACCCCGCCCGGCGCGCCGCCGGCGTTGCCCTGGCCGCCCGGCACGGCTGGGACGCGGCGGCCGCCGCGCACCTGCGCCTGTACGAGCGCCTGATCGCCATGCACGCCCACCAATGGACCGGTGATCGACCATAGGCCCGGCTAGCCGGCCGTTGGGCGGTTATGGTCCCAGGCATGGGAGCTGACCGAAGGTTCTCCGGGTTCGACGACTTCTTTCCTTACTACGTCGCGATGCATAGCAAGGCCGCGACGCGTCAGGTGCACTTCGCCGGCACGCTCGCCGGGGCCGTGCTCGCCGCCTACGGCGTGCTGACCGGCCGGCCGCGGCTGCTGGCCGCGTTTCCGGTGGTGGGCTATGGCGCGGCCTGGTCGTCCCACTTCCTGATCGAGGGCAACAACCCGGCGACGTTCGGGCACCCGCTCTGGTCGCTGCGGGGCGACCTGCGGATGATGGCGATGATGTTCGCCGGCCGCGACGCCGAGCTGGACGAGATCGCCAAGGCCTGGCTCGCCGAGGACCGGCCCCTGCCCGCATCCTGACCCGGTCGGGCTGGCCGGCGGCGTTCGGCCGGGCCAACGGCATCCGCTGCGGGTTGGCGGCACGGCGTAACCACGCTCTGACCAGCAGCAACGTCCCTCGGCGGGCCGCGCGAAGGCCGCCGGGCCGGCTACGCTCACGACACAGGAATGGGTGGGTCAGCGCGAGACGGGCGGATACAGGAGATGGACGAGGAAGCACCGGCCTGGTTCGACGCCGCGCTGGACAACCGGCCGGAGCACTTCCGGGCCGAGGTCGCAGGTGCCCGGATCAGCTACCGGTGCTGGGGAGAGCCGGGCCTGCCCGCGATCGTGCTGGTGCACGGCGGCGCCGCGCACGCCGGCTGGTGGGACCACATCGCGCCGATGATCCCGTCCGAGTACCGGGTGATCGCGCTGGACCTGTCCGGCCACGGCGACAGCGCCCGGCGGGACCAGTACTCGCTGTCCACCTGGGCCGCGGAGGTGATCGGCGTGATCGACCACGCCGGGGTCGCCTCGCCCCCGATCATCATCGGCCACAGCATGGGCGGCTGGGTGACCATCACCACCGCAGCCGAGTACCCGGACCGCGTCGCCGGGATCGTGCTGATCGACTCGCCGGTCGCCGAGTTCACGCCCGAGGAGCGGGCCGCCAGGGAGCGGACGGCCTTCGGCCCGCTGCGGGTCTACCCGACCGCCTCGGACGCGCTGTCGCGGTTCCGTACCGTCCCGTCGCAGCCGCACACCCTGCCGTATGTGATCGAGCACATCGCGCGCGGCTCGATCGGCGCGGTCCAGGGCGGCTGGACCTGGAAGTTCGACCCCAACGTGTTCATCGAGCGCAACCCCTCGCCCGAGGTGCTGCAGAAGGTGCACTGCCGGGTCGCGCTGTTCCGGGCCGAGAACGGCCTGATCACGCCGGACATCGGCGTCCAGATGTACAACCTGCTCGGCCGGGTGGCACCGGTGATCGAGATCCCGCTCGCCGGTCACCACGTGATGCTCGACCAGCCGCTGCTGCTGGTCACCGGCATCCGCACGATCCTGGCGGACTGGGAGCACTCCTCCCCGCAGGTCCGCAGCGACTGACGCGCGGCCCCGTGCCCGCGGGCCGGGGCCGTGGCCCGCGCCACGCCGCGCCGGAACAGCTCAGCTGGCGGCGGCGAGCGCGCGGCGCTCTGGCTCGCGGTGGCGGCGGGCCAGGCGGCGCTGGGCCAGCCGCAGCGTGCTGTGCTGGGCGTCCACGATCAGGTCGAGCAGGTCGGCCTCGGAGACGAAGCGCGTCTCGTTCCACTCGAGGGTGAGCTCCTCGACGAACGCGAGCCAGGCCCGGGTCAGCGCCCGCAGCCGCGGCAGGTCGGCCTCGTCCGGGCCGACGGCGGCCAGGTAGCGCTCGGCCAGCACCTCGCGGGTCTCGTTGTGCAGGGTGCGCAGCCAGTCGTTCTCGCTGCCCGCGCCGCGCAGCAGCGCCACATACGGCTGGCCGTTGTGCGCCACGAACCTGATGTAGCCGGACACCATCGAGCGGACCTGCCCGTCGACCGGGTCGTCCGGGTCGTCCGGGACGGCGGCGGACAGCAGCGCGTTGGCGGCGGCGCGGACCACGGCGGCGTAGTAGTCCCGCTTGGTCGGGAAGTAGTGGAAGAGCAGGCTGCGGGAGATCCCGGCGATCCGCGCCACCTCGTCCACCGTGACGTCGTAGATCGGCCGGGTGGACAGCAGCGCCAGCCCGATCGAGATCAGCTCGTCCCTGCGGTCGTCGGCGCTGCGCCGTACCCGCGGCCGTACCCGCGCTGCCATGGCGCCCTCCTGACTCCGGTCCGGAGATCTCGGAGATCTCAATTCGGACCGTACCGGCATGTAGCGGGCGCCTGAGCGGTCTGACAGACCGATGGCCCTGCTCACGGTCCCAAAGTCCCTAGCAGCCGGCACCCGAAAGTGGGGCCGGCGAACCCGGCCCGACCGGGCTGCCGGCGGCCCGGCGAGCCCCCTTCGAGGTGGTCGACGCCTACCACCGCCGCGGGATCGGCCGGGAGCTGCTGACCGCGCTCGCCGACCGGGCGGCCCAGCGGGGCCTGCGCACGCTGACCGCGGACGTGCTCGCGGAGAACGTCGGCGCGCAGGCGCTGCTGCGGGCGGTCTTCCCGGACGGCCCCACCCGCCGCGCGCACGGCGTGCTCACGCTCACCTGCCGGCTCCCGGACCACGCCACCCGGCCCGGCCAGGGCCGCGAGCTGGCGGTCGCCTGCTGAGCGCGGCCAGCGGCGCGCCCGTCCGGTGGGGCGAGCCGTCGGCCGCGCCCGGGCGGGCGATGGCTCGGTGCCGGCCGAAGGGCTGACGGCCGGGGGCGTCCGCCGCGCGCCCCGGCGGGACGAGCGCTCAGGCGGACGCCCGCACGACCAGCTCGGTCGGCAGGATGACCTCGGCCGCTTCCCGGTCGGGGTCGGCGATCCTGGCGAGCAGGAGCCGGACCATCTCCTGACCCATCCGCTCCACCTGCTGGCGGATTGTGGTCAGGGGCGGGTCGGCATACGCCGCGAGCGCGGTGTCGTCGAAGCCGACCACCGCGACGTCGTCCGGGACCCGCCGACCGGCCTCGCGCAGCGCCCGCAGCGCCCCCAGGGCCATTAAGTCGGAGGCCGCGAACACCGCGTCGATGTCCGGGTACTTCGCCAGCAGCCGGGCGGTCTGCCGCTGCCCGCCCGCCTCGGTGAAATCGCCTACGGCGACCCGGCCGGCCGCTGCCGGGTCGCCAGCTTCGGTGGTCGCCTCCCGGTAGCCGCGCAGCCGGTCGACGCCAACGCTCATGTCCAGCGGGCCGGCCACCGTGGCCAGCCGCCGCCGGCCGGTACCCAGGAGGTGCTCGACGGCCTGCCTGGCACCGCCCACGTTGTCCGCGTCGACGTAGTCGACAAACTGGCCGGTCAGCAGCCGGCCGGCCATCACCAGCGGCACGCCGGAGGCGCGGATGGCCTTCGGCAGGACGTCGTCGCCGTGCAGGGATATAAGGAGTACCCCGTCGGCGTGGCCGTTGCCGACGTAGCGCAGTGCCCGGTCGCGCTTGACCTCGCCCTGCGCCTGCAGCAGGACGAGCTGCAGGTCGGTGGCGCTGAGCGCCTCGTCGACGCCGCGCAGCACGTTGGCGAAGAACGGGTCGGAGAAGACGGTGTCCGGCCGCTCGTGGACGATCAGGACGATCGTGTCCGTCCGCCTGGTCACCAGGCTGCGGGCCGCCCGGTTCGGCACGTAGCCGAGCTGCGCGATCGCGGCGGTGACCGCCGCGTGCGCCTCCGGCGACACCTTGAGCGACCCGTTCACCACCCGGGAGACCGTCGCCCGGGACACGCCGGCCAGCTCGGCGACAGCCTCCAGCGTCGGCGCGCGCCGCGGCAGGCTGACGCCCGCCGGGTCGCCGGCGCCATCCGCCGGACCCGCGCCACGCGCCGCCGCCGTGGTACCCGTCGCAGGGCTGGCGCCCGCCGCGCCGGTGGCGCTGCCCGCCGCCAACGTCTCCTCCGCCGAGCCCTCGCCCTTCAGGCTGTCCACACTGCCGTCCGTTCCGCTGCCATCGTTCTTTCGTTGATACCTCTGCCGGTTTCGTTGTGCCATCACGAGCCGAGGGCGGCACCACCGACAAGGTGCCGCCCGCCTCGCCCACCGGGGTTCGCGGCCGAGTCTGTCAGCCAGACAGGCCGTGGCGGCGGCGCCGGAACTCCCCGCCGCCACGGCCGCCTGTCCCGCCGGGGCCCCTCCGGCAGGCCTGTCCGCCCGGCCGGCCCGCCTTCCGT
>JADGHD010000200.1 GCA_019689615.1 Frankia sp.
TTAAGAGACTGGTTGGGGCCGGGGGGGGGGCCGTCCGCCCCGGCTGGGCCCAGCCGCGGGCGGCGCAAGCTGGTCGCGGGAGCAATCGCGCTCGCGCTGGTCAGCGGCGGCATCGGCGGTGGGGTGGGCGCCCTGGTCGCCAGCGCCGACGAGACCACCGTGGTCAGCTCGGCCGGGCTGTCCCGGGAGAGCGAGACCAACCCGGTCTCGCCGGCCGCTGACGGCACGGTCGCCAAGGCCGCCCAGGTCATCCTGCCGAGCGTGGTGACGATCTCCGAGGTGTCCCGCACCGCGGCCGGCACCGGTTCCGGCGTGATCATCCGCGAGGACGGCTTCATCCTGACCAACAACCACGTCGTGTCGGCCGCGGATGGCGGCGGCACGGTGACCGTGACCCTGCAGGACGGCGAGGAGATCGACGCCGAGGTCTGGGCGACCGACCCCAGCTCGGACCTCGCGATCGTCAAGATCGACCGCACCGGGCTGCCGGCGGCGACCTTCGGTGACTCCGACGCGCTGCAGATCGGCGAGCTGGTGATCGCGGTGGGCAGCCCGCTCGGCCTGAACGGCACGGTCACCTCGGGCATCGTCAGCGCGGTCGACCGGCCCGTGCGTACCGGCGACCCATCCAGCAGCAACGACCAGAACGCGGTCCTCGACGCGATCCAGACCGACACGGCGATCAACCCCGGCAACTCCGGCGGCCCGCTGGTGAACAGCGAGGGCCACGTGATCGGTATCAACACCGCGATCGCGACCGTCGGCGGCAACAGTGACCCGTTCGGCGGCGAGGAGCAGTCCGGCAACATCGGCGTCGGCTTCGCGATCGCCAGCAACTACGCGCAGGTGGTCGCGGAGCAGCTGATCAACGACCGCCGCGCCCGGCACCCCTACCTCGGGGTCACCGCAGCCAACGCCGGCGACAACCCGACCGTGGTCGGCGGCGAGGGCGCCCAGATCCGCTCGCTCGTCGCCGGCGGGCCGGCCGAGCAGGCCGGGCTGCGGGTGGGTGACATCATCACCAAGGTCGGCGACCGGGCGGTGCCCGACGTCGACACGCTGATCGCCGCGGTCCGCTCGCACGCGATCGGTGACGAGGTGCCCGTCACCTTCGAGCGCGACGGCCAGAGCCAGACCGTGACGGTCCGCCTCGCCGAGCAGCCGCGCAGCTGACTCACCCGCTCCGGCGTGCCGGCCACCATCCGCGCGGTGGCGGCCGGCCCGCCGGAGCGGCGGCCACAGGACCGGCCAGGGCGGGCGGAAGAAAAAGGAAATCGCCCGACGTCCCACACCCTCCGCCGGCACTACGAAAAAGCGATAGCCGGGGCGCGGTTAATGGCGTTCGTCGCAATCAGGCCGGGCCCGGTATTTCGCCGCCCGGCGGCCAGGGCGCGTCGCGCCGGCCGGTATCGCCGCAGGCCAGCGGCCAGCACAAACCACCGGGAAGGCCGTCAATCGGGCGGGCGGGCCGGCCAGCACGGCTGCCGCGCCGCCGCCGAACCCCGCCTGCGGGCGAGAGTCAAGCCCAGCGGGCTGTCCCAGGTCCGACACGAGGATCTGGCGAACCTTCACGCAGGGGGAACGTTCGCCTCCTAATATTGGTGCGGCGTTAGTGTGCTGTGAGGGGACGGCGGACGGAGCAGGCTGTATGTACGGCGACGCGGACTTGGTGGCACGGGTTCGCCGCGGCGACCGTCAGGCCTTCGACGACCTCTATGATCGGTACGCTGACGACGTCTTCTCCATGTGCCTGCTGGTGCTCGGCGACCCGACGGTCGCCCAGGCCGCCGCCGGTACCGCGTTCGCGCTCGTCGCGCGCACCCGGATGAACCCGCTGAGCGACCCGTCCCGGCTGCGGGCCTGGCTGCTCGAGCTCGCCCGCGGCAGCGCGCTCGCCTGGTCCGGCTCCCCGCAGGCGCGGCACGGCCAGCCGGTGCCGCACGGGGTGAGCGCCGAGGAGATGATCGAGGGTGGCATCGTGCGCGCCCCGGCCAGCCTGCGGGAAGGGCTCGAGCGCACCTTCGACCGGGCCGCCGCGGCCGCGGCGCACGAGCGGGCCGCCCGCGAGCGGCTGGCCGCGCATGCCGCCGCCACCGGCTCGCTGCCCACCATCGCCCCGCCGCCAGAGGCGGCGCCCAGCGCGGCCGAGCTGGAGCAGAAGCGCCGCACCCGTAAGCTGATCATCGGCGGGGCGCTGGCGGCCGCGACCGACGCGGCCCGCGGGCTCGGCGACGCGGTCAGCGACCTGTCCGACGCCGCCACCGTGATCGGCGGGCCCACTCCGGTGGGACACGGCGTCGGCAACCTCGCCGACTCGGGCACCGGCGACGCCGCCGCGCGCGTGGGCAACCTAGCCGACTCGAGCAGCAGCGACGTCGCCCACGCCGCCGGCAACCTCGCCGAATCTGGCGCAGCCAGGACCGTCGAGGCCAAGGGCGCCTGGCTGACGAAGAAGGCGACGGGCCAGCGCCAGGGCAACCTGGCGGACACCGGCCGCGGGGTGCACGACGCGCCGACGAACATCGCCGGCGCCCGGGTCAACCGGCCGGGCGAGCTCTTCCGCGCCGACAGGGCCGTCCGCGGGCAGAAGAACCACCCGGTCGACCCGCCGACGGTCGACGTCGAGGTGCCCGAGCCGGCGCGGAACATGTTCGGCGGCCACGGCGCGGCCGGGCCGCTGCACCCGGTCAACGCCCCGTACCAGCCCGCCGCCCTGCGGCACGGCCCGGACTGGCGCACCCGCCCGGCCATCGCCGTGGCGGCGTCGTTGGTCGTCGCCGTCGCCGGGATCACCGCCGCGCTGAACTGGCCGACCTCCGGCTCCCAGCTCGCGGCCGACAACCCGCAGCAGATCGTGGCCCCGCCGGTCACCACGACCGAGTCGCCCGTCGCCACGAACGAGCCGCCGATGACCATCGCCGAGCCGCCCCCGGGCGTCGTGCCGACCGTCGCCGGGGTGTTCACCAGCCGCCCGCCGCGGCCGCCCCGGCCGACGACCGCGCCGATCGTGCCGGCCCAGCCGACCGCGCCGGCGCCGGAGCCGACCGCGGAGCCCACCACCGAGCCGACGCAGAGCCCGACCACCGAGCCGGAGCCGACCACGCCGGCGCCGACCGAGACGCCGACCACGCCGCCGACCACCCCGCCGGCGACCACGACGCCGCCGCGGGACGGCAACGCCCCGCCGCCGACCTCGCCGGCGCCGACCGGGCCCACGACGTCGTCGAGCCCCACCGACGGGCCGCAGAGCCCGTCGAGCGGCCCGACGCAGCCGGGCGACGAGGGCGGTGACGAGGACGAGGGCGGGGACCCCAGCCCGAGCGGCTCGACGGCGCCCGCCGGCACCCTGATCCTCTAGGACGACGCGGGCCGCGGGACCCTGCCGGGGCAGGCGATCAGGACTCGCGCAGGTAGGTCAGGACCGCGAGGACCCGGCGGTGGTCGTTGCTGGACGCCTCCAGGCCGAGCTTGGCGAACACGTTGGAGATGTGCTTCTCGACCGCGCCGGCGCTGACGACGAGGTGGGCGGCGATCGAGGTGTTGGACCGGCCCTCGGCCATCAGGGCGAGGACCTCACGCTCGCGAGGGGTCAACGAGGCCAGCGGGTCGTCGCGACGGCTGCGGACGAGCAGCTGCGCGACCACCTCCGGGTCCATCACGGTGCCGCCCGCGGCGACCCGGCGCACGGCGTCGACGAACTCCCGCACGTCGGCCACCCGGTCCTTGAGCAGGTAGCCGACCGCGCCCGCGCCGTCGGCCAGCAGCTCGGCGGCGTACTGCTTCTCCACGTACTGGCTGAGCACCAGCACCGGGGAGCCCGGTACCGCGGCCCTGGCGGCGATCGCGGCCCGCAGCCCCTCGTCGCGGTGCGACGGCGGCATCCGCACGTCGACCACGGACACGTCCGGCCGGTGGGTGCGGATCGCCTCGACGAGGGACGGGCCGTCGCCGACGGCCGCGACGATCTCGCAGCCGACGTCGGTGAGCAGGCGGGACAGCCCTTCCCGCAGCAGCACCGAATCCTCGGCGATCACAACGCGCACCGGGCCTCCTGGTTCACTCGTGGACGACCTCGCCGTCGCCCGATGGCGTGCCCGTGCCCGACGATATTGTCCCTGGCCGCCCGGCCGACATCGCCCCCGGTTCCGGTCCGGCGCCCGGCCACCACGGACCGTCGGCCGCGGCCGGTAGCCGGCGGCCGGCCGGCCCGGTGCCCACGGTGCGAACGCGGCACCCGGCCACCGCCAGCCCGGACGACATGGTCAGCCGTTGGGGTAGCTGACCGGATCGCCGAGCCGCAGCGTGCCCGGGACGGCGATCTGGACGTAGCAGCCGCACTCGGAGTTGCCGTAGTGGTTGGCGAGCTCCTTGACGACCTTGATGTCCCGCTCGGCGGTGGCCGGGTTGACCGCGGTGGCGGCGCAGCGCGGGATCGCGGCGAGAACGCGGGCCCTGACCGGGCCCAGGCCGATCTCCTGGCCGACCCAGTCGCGCTCCGCCCAGGCCGGCACGCCATCCAGGTAGACGTTGGCCCGAAAGCGCAGTGGGTCGACGGGCTCGCCGATCCGCTCGGCGAGGTCGCGGACGGACGCCAGGTTGATCACCGACACCGCGCGCATCAGGTTCGGGCCGGCCGGGCCAGCGTCGGTGAACCGGTGCCCGTGCCGGGCCGCGACCAGCCGGGGCCGCGCGCCGGGGACGTCCCCGGTACCGGCCGTCGCGCCGGCTAGGGCGCCGAAGAAGTCCTCGACCCGCCGCCGTCCCTGCTCGCTGCCCAGGTCGGCGGTCCAGCGCTCGCCATCGCCCGCGGCGGGCTCGACGGTGAGCCGGTTCGTCGCCGGGTCGTAGCTGGTGCGCACCCGGGCCAGCGTCTCGTCGCGCTGCAGCATCAGGAAGCGCGTCTTGTGCCTCGGCTCCGGGCTGTCCTCGTCGAAGTCGGTGTCCGGCAGCGCGAGGGCGAACATCCGGTCGCCCGGCACCCCTTCGTCCGCCGCCAGCTCCACCTCGGTCAGCGGCTGCGGGGACAGCCCCTTGACCGGGTACCGACAGAGCGCCCCGATCCGTGGCCCCACCATCTCGCTCCCGCATTCCGCCGCCGACAGTCGCGCATGCGACGTTACCGGGAGCACGACATGCCGACGGACGCATTACGAACAGCCGCTGTTGTGGCAGAGTGATCAGACGACGCGGACAGGCGGTCACCTCGGATCCCACCGTCCGCCGTGACCAGCGCGAACAGGCCGGACGCGAACTGCGCAAACTGGCGGAACGGAGGAGCTGGCGTGCTGACTCGTCGCTCCTGCACCCTGCCAGGGACCGCGTCCTGGCGCCCCGCCGCCCAGGCCGGCTGGCACTGCCCGGCAGCCGGCGGGACGCGGATGTTCCGCGCCGTCGTCGGCGGGGGCACCTCCGCCAGCCTGGCGATCGCCGCACACGTCGCCGGCGGTGCCGCGCCGCCGCCGCCCTGGCTGGTCCTCGTGACCACCCTGCTGCTGGTCCGGCTGGCCCACGGCTTCGCCGGGCGGCCGCACGGCCTGCCGGCCGTGCTCGCCGCCGTCGGCTGCGCCCAGGCCGGCGCGCATTTGGCGTTCGTGCTCGGCGCTCACCCGGCCAGCGCGCACGGCCACGTGCTGACGCCGGCCGAGCTGGTCGCCGTCGGTTCCGGGGGCCTGGCGATGTCGGCCGCCCACGCGGCGGCCGCCGGGCTGACCGCCGTCGCGCTCCACCGCGCCGACCGGTTGCTGTGGCTGGCCGCCGCGCTGCGGGCCGCCCTGCCCCGCCTCGCCGCCCAGATCGCCGACCGGTTGGCTACCGCGGTCGCCACGCTGCGGCTGTGGCTGGCCGCCATGACCGCGGCCGCCGCCGGCTGCCTGGCCGCCGAGGTGGCCAGCGTCGGCTGGCACGGCGGGGCACCCCCCATCCGCCCGCGCACGCTGCCGCTGGGGCCGGCGGCCCGCCGCCGCGGCCCGCCGCTTCCGCGGCTGGCAGCTGTGCCGCCGCCCGCCTGACCACCCGACCGATCCTCCGGACGACCATCCGGCCGTCGGCGCCCGATGTCGCGCCCGCGGCCGGCCCACGCGCCGGTTGACCACGGCCCGGCCCACCCGGCCGGGGGAGCGACGCGTGGACGGGTGCGCGGGCCGTGCGGCCGGTACGGCTGGCCCCGCCCGGGCGCGCCGACCCGCGCCCGGCACGCCGCAGCCGCCGCGGTCCCACGTCGGGACTGCTGGCTGCGGCCACACCAGCACTCCCGGTTGCCCTACGGGCACCGCCCGTCAGCCGTCGCCGCCTGCCCTCGAACGGATGGGCGCGGCGACGGCCACCGTCCACAAAGGATCAGAACCGATGTCTGTTCGCTCGTTTCCCGGCGGATCCCGCCGGTCGCGGCCCGCCGGGCTACGCCGGGCCGCCGCCGCCCTCGTCGCCGCCACGGCCGCCGCCGTGACGGTCGTCGCCACCGCGCTGCCCGCGGCCGCGCACGTCACCGTCTCGCCGTCGTCCGCCCCGGCCGGCGGCTACGCGACGCTGACCTTCAAGGTCCCGACCGAGAGCGACACCGCGTCGACCACCGGCCTCACCGTCGCCTTCCCCACCGACACCCCGATCGCGTCGGTCAGCATCCAGCCCAAGGCCGGGTGGCGCTACGAGGTGAAGAAGGACACGCCCAGCCAGCCGCTGACCGTGCATGGCGCCCAGATCAACGAGATCGTCACCGAGGTGGCCTGGACCGTCGACGGCTCGGCCGGCATCGCGCCGGGCGAGTTCGACACGTTCGTCGTCTCCGCCGGTCCGCTGCCGGAGGACGTCGACACGCTGACCTTCAAGGTCCTGCAGAGCTACTCGGACGGCGAGGTCGTCCGCTGGATCGACGAGTCGGCCCCCGGCCAGCCGGAGCCGGAGTACCCGGCGCCGACGCTCACCCTCACCGCGGCTGAGCACAACGACGACGCCGGCCAGCCGGCAGCCGAGCCCGTGGCGGCGCCGGCCGCCACCGAGCCCGACAGCTCGGACGGCACCGCCCGGGCGCTCGGCATCGCCGGGCTGGTCGTCGGCGCGCTCGGGCTGGCCGTCGGCGGGATCGCGCTCGCCGGCGCCCGCCGCCGCGGCGGCCCAGCGGCTGGCTGAACCCACCCTCGCCGACACCGTCCCACGGCCGGGCCTGTGGGACGGCGTCGGCGAGCTGACCGTTCTCAGCGCGGTGCGCTGAGCAGGAGACTGGACGAATGAGACGGGCATCTCGCGCGGCCGCCGGACCGGCGCCAAGGCGGTTGCGCCCGGCGACGGCGTGGCTGCCGGCCAGGCGGGCGGCGGCGCTGCTGGCGCTCGCGGCGACCGCCGCGCTGGCGCTGGTCGTCGTCGGCGCGTCGCCCGCGTCGGCGCACGCGGTGCTGGAGCGGGCGGACCCGGCGGGCGGTACGGCCCTGGACGCCGCCCCGGAGCGGGTGACGCTCGGCTTCAGTGAGCCGGTCCGGGTCACCGGCGACTCGATCACGGTGATCGACGGGTCCGGCGAGCGGGTGGACACCGGCGAGACGCGCAACGGGGCCTCCGCCGAGCAGGCCACCGTCGACCTGCGGCCTGGGCTCCCGGCCGGCACCTACATCGTGAGCTGGCGGGTCATCTCGGCGGACGGCCACCCGATCGCCGGCGGGTACGCGTTCGGCATCGGCGGGCCACCGGCCGCCGGCGCCGTCGCGGCCGCCAACGCCGCGCCGACCGGCTCGACCGCCGTCGCCTGGACCTCGGGCGTCGCCCGGCTGGTCACCTTCGCCGGTCTGGCGCTGCTGCTCGGCGCCGGGTTCTTCCTGCTCGCGCTGTGGCCGGCCGGGCTCGCCCAGCGCCCGGCGCGGCTGCTGCTCGCCGCCGGCTGGGTGGCCGCCGTCGTCGGCTCGGTCGCGCTGCTGCTGCTGCAGGGGCCGTACACGCTGGGCCGCGGGCTGTCGTCCGTCTTCACCTGGGAGCCGCTCGGCACGACGCTCGGCGACCGGTACGGCCGGCTGACCCTCATCCGGCTGCTGGCGCTGCTGCTGGCGGCGCCGCTGCTGCGCGCTTCGGTGCGGGGCGCCGCCGGCACCGCCCCCGCGG
>JADGHD010000201.1 GCA_019689615.1 Frankia sp.
GGGCGCCGGTCACCGGGGTGGCCGCGAACGTCTCGCCGGCCTGGGTGGTGAGGTCCGCCCGCTCGCGCAGCCTCGCCTGCTCGGCGGCCGCGGCCTCGGCCGCCCGGGCCGCCGCCTCGGCCTCAGCGATCCTGCGGGCACGCTCCGCGGCCGCCGCGCGTTCCCGTTCCCGCCGTTCCAGCTCCGCGTGCCGGGCGACCAGGTCGTCCAGGAGAGTCCGCTGGCGGGCCGCCGAC
The DNA here is from genome assembly GCA_019689615.1 of Frankia sp. Taxonomy (GTDB): domain Bacteria; phylum Actinomycetota; class Actinomycetes; order Frankiales; family Frankiaceae; genus Pseudofrankia. The sequence goes on from JADGHD010000201.1 coordinate 237, forward strand.
TCCTCGATGATCCGCTTCTGCTCGACGACGGCGTCGTGGGCGGCCTGGGCGTCGGTGAGCGCCTGCTGGGCGCCTGCCCTGGCCTCGACGAGGTCGATCCGGGCGAGCCGCAGCTCGGTCTCGGCCGTGCGGGCCCGGCGGGCCAGGGCGTCCATGGCGCCGGCGCGGTCGAGCGCGCTGCCCGGGTCGCCGACGAGGATCGCGGACAGCGTGTCCAGGCTGCCGGCCCGGTAGGCGGAGGCGGCCAGCCCGCGGCGCCGTTCGGCCGCATCCTCGACGGTCCTGTCCGCCCGCTCCACCCGGGCCTGGGCCTCGGCCAGCTCGGCCTCGGCCGCCGACAGGCGCAGGCGGGTCCGGTTGAACTCCTCGGCGGCCGCGGCGAGCCGGGTGTCCAGCTCCTCGAGCTCGCGGCGGGCCTGCACAATCTGGGAGTTCAGCCCGTCGATGGTGTCGGCCGGTGGCTGGGCGTCGGGGGCCGCCTCGGTCACCGGGACGGCTGGTGACGCCCACGCCGGTGCCACCAGGGGGGCGAACAGCAGCCAACCGGAGATCACGAATCCCAGCGAGGCGCGGATGGCCGCGGTCTCGCGCCGGCCGGCTCGCCCGCGCGACGCGCCCGACCCGCCCGCCGGGTCAGGACAGGCTGGCCTGGGCGGCATGGCCGGCCCAACCGGTGTGGTGGGCCAGGGCGGGTGGTTGGACCGGGCCGCGAGGCCTTGCCTGGCAGGCACTTGCGGGCACGGCGCGAGGCCATGGAGGGTCTCCGGCCGGTCGAGAGCTCCGTCATCACGCCCACGAAGACCCACCGTGTGAGCACTGCGCACGGCGACCGACTGTAACTATCTGTACTCGATCAGTCACGGAAGCGCGCCGATGACCACGGACAGCCGCTGGCCGCCCACCATGGGCACACCCGTGTCGACCACAGATCGCCCAATTCAGGGAATTCACATACAGGAAACAGGAGGGTCACTGCCTCGCAACAGGTGCTAAAGACCCTTCGAGACCGGAGGATCCGGGACGGGTGCCGCGAGCAGCGAACCGGTGAGCGCAGACCGCGCGGCGCTCGCGCGGGGGGAACGACAGGAGAGAGAACTTGACGCCAGAAATCGCGGAGCTATCCGCCAATGACGCCTGGATGATGACCAGCGCTGCACTGGTCCTCTTCATGACCCCGGGCCTCGCGTTCTTCTATGGCGGCATGGTCCGCTCCAAGCATGTCCTCGGCATGCTGATGCAGAACTTCTTCACCATCGGCCTGATCACGCTGATCTGGGCCCTCATCGGCTTCAGCATCGCGTTCGGCCCGTCGGACAACGGCTTCTTCGGCGGGTTCGACTTCGCGGCGCTGCAGAGCATCGGTGACCGGACCTTCAGCGAGTTCAACGCCGAGGGCGGCTCGACCCACACGGCCATCTTCGTGGTGTTCCAGGCCACCTTCGCCGTGATCACGCCCGCGCTGATCACGGGCGCGACCGCGGACCGGCTGAAGTTCTACGCGTTCGCCGTCTTCATCGCGCTGTGGTCGATCCTGATCTACTCGCCGATCGCGTACTGGGTCTGGAACGTCAACGGCTGGCTGTTCGAGCGGGGTGCGCTGGACTTCGCCGGTGGTACGGTCGTCCACGCGAACGCTGGTATCGCGGGTGTTGTCCTGGCGCTCGTGATCGGCAAGCGCCGCGGCTGGCCCGGTGGCGACTTCCGGCCGCACAGCGTTCCGTTCGTCCTGCTGGGCGCGAGCATTCTGTGGTTCGGTTGGTTCGGGTTCAACGCGGGTTCCGCGGGTGGCTCCGGCGAGCTCGCCGGCTGGGCCTTCCTGAACACCCAGATCGCTACCGCGTGCGCGGTTCTCGGCTGGCTCATCATCGAGTGGCTGCGTGACGGCAAGCCGACCGTTCTGGGGGCCGCCTCCGGTGCCGTCTCCGGTCTGGTCGCGATCACCCCCGCCTGTGGCTTCGTCTCGCCGATGGGTTCCATCGCGATCGGTGTGATCGCCGGTGCGCTCTGCGCCCTGGCCACCTCGATCAAGACCAAGGTCGGCATCGACGACGCGCTCGACGTCGGTGCGGTCCACCTCGTCGGTGGTGTGGTCGGCGCCCTGCTGATCGGCTTCTTCGCCACCGCGGACATCGGCACCACCGACGGTGTCTTCTACGGCGGCGAGTGGAGCGTCCTCGGCGAGCAGGCCCTCGCGGTCGGCGCGACCGTCGGCTACTCGGCCGTCGGCACCGCGATCATCGCCCTCTTCGTCAAGTACGTGCTCAAGGGCCGCGTCAGCGAGGAGGACGAGGAGATCGGCCTCGACGAGACGCAGCACGGCGAGACCGCGTACCGGCTCAGCCCGGTCGGCGGCGGCGCCACCACCTCCGTCCCGTCGCAGATCAAGGTGCCGGAAGAGGCGCAGGCCTGATCGATCGGAGGGGATAGGTCGGGCGCGGACCCCCGCCACCCGATGACCGCTCCTCCTTAGGCAAGAATCGCTCCTCCTTCGGTCAGTGACAGCCTCCGCGGCAAGAGCGGGGGGTGCTGCGGCCCAGCGCCGGAGCACCCCCCGCTTCCGTGTAGGCGCGGCGGATCGGACATGTCCGTCGCGCCGGTGACAGCCGAGCCCGCCCGGGGCACCAGGCGTCAGCCGTCCCAACCGGTCGCGGGATCGTAGGGCGGCGCCGCTGGGTGGCCGCATGACCACCCAGGACGCCCCTGAGAGACCGCGGTCCGGGCGGGAGAGAGATGGACGAACTACTGATCAACGAGGCGGTCACCAACGCTCATGTGTCGGGGAACACGGCATGGATGTTGGCGAGTACCGCACTGGTGCTGTTCATGACGCCAGGCCTCGCGTTCTTCTACGGCGGCATGGTTCGCGCCAAGCACGTGCTCGGCATGCTGATGCAGAACTTCTTCTGCATGGGCATGGCCTCGCTCGTCTGGGCGCTCGTCGGCTACAGCATCGCGTTCGGCCCATCCACGAGCGGATTCTGGGGGGGATTCGGCTTCGCCGCCCTGCAGGACATCGGCGACCCGTTCGTCGTCCCGTACACCGCGGAGGGCGGCCTGACGCCGACCGTCGTGTTCATCGCCTTCCAGATGATGTTCGCCATCATCACCCCGGCGCTGATCACGGGAGCGGTCGCCGACCGGTTCAAGTTCTGGGCGTTCGCCATATTCGTCACGCTGTGGTTGCTGTTCGTCTACGCTCCGATCGCACACTGGGTGTGGGATACCGACGGCTGGCTCTATCGGCGAGGAGCACTCGACTTCGCTGGGGGCACCGTCGTCCACGCGAACGCCGGAATCGCCGGCGTGGTGCTCGCCTATGTGCTGGGCCGGCGACGTGGCTGGCCCGGCGCAGACTTTCGGCCACACAACGTGCCATTCGTTCTGCTCGGCGCGAGCGTGCTCTGGTTCGGCTGGTTCGGCTTCAACGCCGGCTCGGCACTGGGCTCGGGCACACTCGCCGGTTGGGCATTCCTCAACACGCAGCTCGCCACCGCGGCGGCCCTGCTCGGCTGGATCGGGGCCGAGTGGGTGCGTGATGGCAAGCCGACCACCCTGGGCGCCGCGTCCGGGGCGGTCGCCGGCCTGGTCGCCATCACCCCTGCCTGCGGTTTCGTGTCCGCGATGGGCGCGATGGCGATCGGTGCGCTGGCCGGCGTCCTGTGCGCGCTGGCGACGGCGATCAAGGGCAAGGTCGGGATCGACGACGCTCTTGACGTAGGTGCCGTCCACCTCGTCGGCGGTGTGCTCGGCGCGCTGCTCGTCGGTTTCTTCGCCACTACCGACACCGGCGGTACGACGCTGGACGGCGTCTTCTATGGCGGCTCGGGGCAGCTGCTCCTGGATCAGCTGGTCGCGGTCGCCGCAACCATCGGCTACTCGGCGGTCTGCACCGCAATCCTTGGGCTGATCGTGGTCCGCGTTCTCAACGGCCGGATCAGCGCGCGGGACGAGGAAGTCGGCCTCGACGAGAGCCAGCACGGAGAAAGCTCATACCGGTTCCATTTTGCCGGCGGTACCGGTAGCGTTTTCGCCGCATCCCGGGTCAAGGGCACCAGGGAAGCACAGGCCTGAGCGTAGGGGGCGCGGGCCTGACAAGGAGGAGGGAAAGGAATGACCAAGCTCGTCACCGCGGTCATCAAGCCGTTCAAGGTCGACGACGTCAAGGCCGCGTTGGAGGCCTCCGGGGTGCATGGGTTGACCATCTCCGAGGTCCAGGGCTACGGCCGGCAGAAGGGGCACACGGAGGTCTACCGGGGCGCCGAGTACAAGGTTGACTTCGTGCCGAAGATCAAGGTCGAGGTCCTCGTCGACGACGAGGCCGTCGACGGGATCGTCGAGGCAATCACGACCGCGGCGCAAACCGGCAAGATCGGCGACGGAAAGGTCTGGGTCGTCCCGGTCGAGACCGTCGTCCGGGTGCGGACCGGCGAACGCGGTTCGGACGCGTTGTAGCGTCCAATTCCCCGCCGACGGCCGGGCGGCCAGGCAGGCGGCGGCTAGGCAGGCGGGGGCACGCCGGCTCGGTTGGCGCGCCCCCGTTCCGCTGTCCGCCACTACCTGGCCGCCACCGCCCTCGCCGCCGGCGGTCTGCTCCGTGCCCGCCCGGCGGCCAGGCGGCCACACCCGCCGGCCACAGACCGCCGGGGGTGGCCCCCCGGTCTCCCGCACGGGCACACGGCGCCCGGCGGACCGAAACCAGCGGCCTGACCGTTCCCGCCGTCGGGAACGGGCCGCGCGGCGCCCGGCGCCTGCCACCGAGAAGTCCTTGATCGCCAACCCTGCCCCGACCGCGCACGAGGCTTCGGCCAACGGGCACCGGCAGGCGCGTTCCGTCCGTGGACTGAGGATCCCGGGGCGGCGCGCGTCCCGACGCCCGTCCGGACGGGGGTCGGGGCTTGCTGGGCGTAACGGTTGTCCGGCGCGGTCGCAGGCCCGCACGCTGGGGCTGCGGGCGCGCCGAGCCTGCCGCGTCGGCAGTGACGGGCCCAGGGCACCTGGCAGGGGAACGGTCGACGGAGGAGGTCATGGTGAGCGAGCCCGCGGGTGCCCGGCCGAACCCGACGGCCGGCGGCACTGCCAACGGCGCCGCCGCGAACGGCGGCAACCGGCGCGCGGCGGCGATCGCCCAGCTTGCCGCGCTGCGTGGCCGGGACGGCTCGTTCGCCGACCTGGTGGGAGCGCCCCTGCGGGCCGCGCTGACCGAGCGCGCGGACACCGCCCTGCGCGCGCTGTTCGCCGCCGCCGTCGGGACCGACGCCGATCTGCCCGAGGGCACCGTCGGCGAGCGCCCAGCCGCCGGCACCGGCTCCGCCAGCGGCACGAGCGCCGGCCAGGGCGAGCACGGCCAGCCCGGCGCCGCCGAGACCGCCAGCAGCGGCTCAAGCGCCTCTGCCAGCACCGCGCCGCCCATCCGGCCGTTCTCCGCCTCGGAGACGGGGGAAACCCCGCCGCCCTGGGCCCAGCCCGGTCTTGGCCTCGCGCTGGTCACGGTCGGCAGCTACGGGCGCGGCGAGCCGGCCTTCGGCACCGACCTCGACCTGGTCCTGCTGCACGACGGGCGGCGCGACAACGGGCGGCAGGTCGCTGCCGTCGCCGACCGGATCTGGTACCCGATCTGGGACTCCGGCGTCGGCCTCGACCACAGCGTGCGCACCGTCGACGAAGCGGTCGCCGTCGCCGACGGCGACATCAAGGCCGCCCTCGGCCTGCTCGACGCCCGGCTGGTGGCCGGTGACCCGACAGTGGTCACGGCGCTCGTCGAGACCGTGCGGGCCCGCTGGCGCGCCCGCGCCCGCCGCCGCCTGCCCGAGCTCGCCGAACTGCACGCCGAGCGCGCCCACCGGGTCGGTGAGGTCGCGTTCCTGCTCGAGCCCGACCTGAAGGAGGCCCGCGGCGGGCTGCGGGATGTCCAGGCGCTGCACGCGCTGGCCGCCGCCTGGGTCGCCGAGGTGCCCGGCCCACGGGTGCAGGCGGCCGCCACCGTGCTGCTGGACGCGCGCGGCGAGGTCCGCCGAATCGCCCAGGGCCGTGACCTGGACCGGCTGCTGCTGCAGGACGGGGACGCCGTCGCCGCCACCCTCGGCTATCGGTCGGCATTGGACGGCTCCCCCGACTCGATGGCGCTGGCGCACGCGATCGCCGACGCCGGCCGCACGATCTCCTGGACCTGGGACACCACCTGGAACCGGGTCTCGGCCGGGCTGCGCTCCACCGCCCGCTGGCGCCCGCGCCGCCCGGTGCGCCGCCCGTTGGACGCCGGGGTGGTCGAGCAGGACGGGGAGGCGCAGCTCGCCCGGGACGCCGACCCGGCCGGGGACCCCGCGCTGCTGCCCAGGGCCGCGGCGGCCGCCGCCCGGGCCGGTCTCCCACTCGGCCGGTTCGCGCTGGAGCGGCTGGCCCGGGAGGCGGCGCCGCTGCCCGACCCGTGGCCGGACGCCGCCCGCGACGCGTTCGTCGCGCTGCTCGCGACCGGCGACAAGGCGGTGCCGGTGCTGGAGACGCTCGACCAGGTAGGGCTGCTGGTCCGGCTGCTGCCGGAGTGGGCGGCCGTGCGCAGCCGCCCGCAGCGCAACCCCTACCACCGCTACACCGTCGACCGCCACCTGATCGAGGCGGCCGCCAGGGCCGCCGAGCACACCCGCGAGGTCGACCGGCCCGACCTGCTGCTGCTCGGCGCGCTGCTGCACGACATCGGCAAGGGCTACCCCGGCGACCACACCGACGCCGGGGTGATCCAGGTCGCGAAGATCGGCCCACGGCTCGGCCTGCCGCCCGAGGACGTCGAGGTGCTGGTCGCGATGGTCCGCCACCACCTGCTGCTGCCGGACGCCGCGACCCACCGCGACGTCGACGACCCGGCGACCATCGAGGCCGTCGCGGCGGCCGCCGGCAGCCCGCGCGTGCTGACCCTGCTGCACCGGCTCACCGAGGCCGACTCCCGGGCGACCGGCCCGACCGCGTGGAGCGCCTGGAAGGCCCGGCTGATCAATGACCTGGTGACGCGGGCGCACGCCGTCCTCGGCGGCGGGCCGGTGCCGGCCCCGCCGGAGCTGTCCGACCGGCAGCGCGCCCTGCTGGCGCTGCCCGAGGAGCACGTCGTGCAGGTCAACCAGCTGCCGGACGAGGGCATGTACGAGGTCGTGGTGGTCGCGCCCGACCACATCGGCCTGCTCGCGGTGACCACCGGCGTGCTCGCGCTCAACCGGCTCGACGTCCGTCGGGCGTCCGCCCGCAGCGGCAACGGCCGCGCGCTGCTGCAGGCAGCCGTCGCCGCCCCGCACGGCCACGTCCCCGAACCGCAGCGCCTGCTCGCCGACCTGCGCCGCGGGCTCGACGGCGGGCTCGACGTGGACCGCCAGCTCGCCGCGCGGGAGCAGGCCTACGCCTCACGGGAGCGCTGGCGCACCCCCGGCCCGCCGCGCGCCACGTTCGACGACTCGCGCTCCCGCACCGTGCTGGAGGTCCGCGCCCCCGACCGGGCGGGCGTCCTCTACCGGATCGTGCGCGCCCTGGCCGGCGTCGGCGTCAACGTGCACACCGCGATCGTCGCGACCATCGGACTTGACGTCGTCGACGCCTTCTACATCCACGAGCCGGACGGTGGCGAGGTCGTCGGCGACGCCCGCCGCGCCGAGATCACCGAAGCCGTCCTGGCCGCCCTCGCCACCCCGACCGCCCCGGGGACGGCAGGCTGACCCGACCGCCCCGGGGACGGCAGGCTGACCCGACCGCCCTGGGAGGGCGGGCTGACCCGACCGCCCTGGACGACGGGCTGGCCCGACCGCCGCCTGTTCCGCCGCCGTGCCCGCCGCCTCGGGCCGACGCCGTCCCGCCCCCTCCAGCAG
>JADGHD010000202.1 GCA_019689615.1 Frankia sp.
CGGCCGCCCCGCCGCCCTGGCGCCCGCCGCCGGCCTCGACCCGGCCACCCCGGGCCTGGTGCTCCAGCGCTGACGGGTGCTCGGCCACCCGGCGCAGCACGAACTCCTCGTCGAGGAAGCCGAGCCAGCGGTCCAGGTTCACGGCGTAGCGCTGGCGCAGCCCGCGGTCCTTGAGCCGGTTCACCAGCGGCGCGGCGGCGTCCAGCGCGGCGAGCCGGCCCTCGGTGCTGTTCAGGTCGTAGCGGGAGAGCACGCCGCGGATCGCGAACTCGAACAGCGGCACCCGGCTGGCCACCAGCTCCCGCACGGCCGCGTCCCCCCGGGCCAGCCTCAGGTCGCACGGGTCGAGCCCGCTCGGCTCGACGGCGACGTAGGTCTGGGTGACGAACCGCTCCTCGTGCTCGAACGCCCGCAGCGCCGCCTTCTGCCCGGCCTCGTCCCCGTCGAAGGTGAAGATCACCTCGCCGCGCTGCGCGGCCGAGTCCATCAGCAGCCGGCGGATCACCGCGACGTGCTCGGAGCCGAACGCCGGCCCGCTGGGGGCGACGGCCGGCGGCACCCCGGCGAGGTGGCAGGCCATCACGTCGGTGTAGCCCTCGACGACGACGACCTGGTAGCGCCGGGCGATCTCCCGCCGGGCGAGGTCGGCCCCGTAGAGCAGGGCCGACTTGCGGAACAGCGGGGTTTCCGGGGTGTTCAGGTACTTCGGCCCGGCCTTCTCGTCGTCGTCGGCGAGCCGGCGGCCGCCGAAGCCGACCACCTCCCCGGACAGGTCGCGGATCGGCCAGACCAGCCGGTGGCGGAACCGGTCGATCAGCCCGCCGCGCCCGCCGTGCCGGGCGAGGCCGCCGAGCACCAGCTCCTCGGCGCTGAACCGGCGGGCCAGCAGGTGCCGGGACAGCTCGTCCCAGCCGGCCGGCGCGTAGCCCACGCCGAAGTGGGCGACCACGTCGGCGTCGAAGCCGCGGGCGGTGAGGAAGCCCCATGCCGGGCTGGCGGCCGGCGAGGAGGCCAGCTTCTCGGCGTAGAACTCGGCGGCGGCGCGGTGCGCGTCCAGCAGCCGCTGGCGCTGGCTGACGACCGAGCGGGTGGTGGTGCCGCCGCCCTCGTAGGTCAGCGTGATCCCGGCCCGCCTGGCCAGCCGCTCGACGGCCTCCCGGAAGGTCAGCCCGTCGATCTCCCGGACGAACGAGAACACGTCGCCGCCCTGCTGGCAGCCGAAGCAGTGGTAGACCCCGAGCGACGGGCGGACGTTGAACGACGGGGTCTTCTCCTCGTGGAACGGGCACAGCCCGCGCAGGTTGCCGCCACCGGCCGGGCGAAGCTGGACATGCTCGCCGATCACGTCCTCGATCGGGTTCCGCTCGCGGACAAGAGCGATGTCCGCGTCACGGATACGTCCCGCCACCAGCCCTCCCCACGCGTGCCCCGGCGCCTGGCGCCAGGGACCGCCGAGATCTCCTCCACTGCACCTGCTGCGCCCGCGGCGAGGGCGGCCCCGTCCGCGCCGGGCTGGCGCCGGCATGCCAAGGCGACCGGGAAGGGGCGCCCGGCCCAACGACCGGCCACCCAAACCACACCGCACCCGCTCGCACAAGCCCTACGCGGCGATGGTACTTGTCATCTGGCTGACACTGGCTTGCCCCTCCGGCCCCGTTCCAGACCGGCCAAACGGCCCACTGCACACCGTGGCCGCCGGCCGGCCACCGCGCCGCCAGCCGCCGCACCGGCGGCGGCCACCCAGAGCGCCGCACCGGCGGCGACCGCTCAGAGCACACCGGGCAGCGGGCGGCCGACCAGCTCGGCGTGCCGGCGGGTGGCGCTGGCGTCGGTGTAGCGGGCCACCTGGTCGATGACCACCCGCAGCCGGGCCGCGTCATCGGCCGCGGCCAGCCAGGCGGGGCGCAGCAGCGGCTCGAGCGCGTCCGGGGCCCTCGCCGCCGTCAGCGCGACCAGCTCCGCGATGACCTCCCGCTGCCTGGCCTGCCGGGCACCGGCCGAGCGCGGGCCGATCACGAAGAACCAGGCGACGCCCTTGAGCGCGACGCACTCCGCCCGCGCCTGCGCCGGGACGACGAGGTCGGCCTGGTAGCGGCACAGCGGGCGCTGGCCGAACCGCTCCCGGGTGGCGTCGCGGGCCGCGGCCACGAACCGCGCCACCAGCTCGCTGGTCATCGTCCGCAGGGCGGCGAACCCCCGGGCGCCTGCGGCCGGGCTCGGCGTCTGCCACCACGGCAGGGCGGCCAGGCCGGCCAGGGCGTCGTCGACCTCGGCCGCGTCGACGGCGTACAGGCCGGCGGTGTAGGCCGCGATCTCGGCCCGGCCGGCCGGCGCCGCGACCGCCCGCAGGTCGACCAGCCCGGCCACCACGCCGTCCTCGACGTCGTGCACGGAGTAGGCGACGTCGTCGGCCCAGTCCATGACCTGCGCCTCCAGGCAGCGCCTGCCGGCGGGCGCGCCGGCGCGCACCCACTCGAAGGCCGCGAGGTCGTCGTCGTACACGCCGTACTTGCGCGCGGTCAGGTCCGGCGGCCCGCAGCCGGACCCCGCGCGGGCGGCGGTGCTGTCGGGCCCGGCCGGCGCGGCGGTGGCCGGAACCGGGGCGCGCCCGTCGGCGAGCCCGGCGCCCGTCCTCGTCCACGGGTACTTCAAAGTGGCGTCCAGGGTCGCCCTGGTCAGGTTCAGCCCGCCGACGGCGCCGCTGGCGTCGACCGTCTTGGCCTCCAGCCGGGTGAGCTCGCGGAAGCTCTGGGCGTTGCCCTCGAACCCGCCACAGTCGGCGGCGGCCGCGTCGAGCGCCCGCTCCCCGTTGTGGCCGAATGGTGGGTGCCCGAGGTCGTGGGCCAGGCAGGCGGCGTCGACCAGGTCCGGGTCGGCGCCGAGCGCGGCGGCCAGCTCCCGGCCGATCTGGGCGGTCTCCAGCGAATGGGTCAGCCGGGTGCGCGGGAAATCGTCGTCGAGAGGGCCCATGACCTGCGTTTTTGCAGCCAGCCGGCGGAGCGCGCTGGAATGCAGCACCCGGGCGCGGTCCCGGACGAACGGTCCGCGGCCGTCCGGGGTGGCCTTCGGCCGCTCGGCCAGCCGCCGCTGGGTGTCGGCCTCCCCGTAGCCCGCCACCATCGATCGCCCTTCTATACCACCGGACCCACAAGACCAAGACTATTGGGGTTCATCCAACCCAGCAGGGACGTAGCGGCCATACTTTGTCCCGCACCCACCTGACTCGGCCCGGAGGCCCGCCGTGGACAAGATCGTAAAATACGCGATCATCGCCTTCGTCATCTTCTTCGTCGTGACGGCGCCGGACAGCGCCGCCGACATCATCACGAAGGCGATCGACGGGCTCGAGTCCATCGGCGAGGGCGTGTCGGAGTTCGTCACGAACACCGCGCTGTGATCCGGGCCTGCCTGTCCTGCCCCAATCAGCCACTGATCTCTGGGACACTTCCGCTGTGGTGAGACTGCGGATCCGGCTTCCTGACCCAGCCCTTCGTGACACGAAGTACCTGGCGTCCCAGGAACGGCTGGTGTCGATGGTGAAGCTGCACTGGGCCGTGCTGCTCAAGGTCGGCGCTCAGACGGTGGGTGCGCTCGCGCTCGCGCTTGCGGTCAACATCTTCTTCGCGGCCCGGGGGATCGACGCGGACCTGATCACCACGCTGCTGTGGTACTTCGCGCTGTTCATGATCCTGCGCGCGCTGTGGTACATCGTCGACTGGCACATGGACCACCTGATGATCACGGACAAGCGCCTGCTGAAGGTGTCCGGGATCTTCGTGCGCAAGGTCAAGACGATGCCGCTCGGAAAGATCACCGACCTGAGCTACCACCGGGACCCGCTCGGCCGGGTACTCGGTTACGGCGAGTTCGTCGTCGAGTCCGCCGGCCAGGACCAGGCGCTGCGCAACCTGCCGTACATCCCGCGCCCGGACCAGCTCTACATCACCCTGCTCGACATGACCTTCGGCGGCGGCCCCAAGCCAGCCGACGAGGACTAGCCCGGACCAGCGGAGGGTGCGCGCCGCGCCGCCTGGCCCGATCAGGGCAGGAGGCGCCCGGAACAGCCCGGTGGCCCCGCCGCCGCGAGCGGACGGGGCCACAGGCGTGTTCCGGCGGCCGGTGCCGTCAGCCGAGCAGGCCGCGGGCGGCGGCGGCGATGTGCGTGCTGGAGATGCCGGCGAACTCCAGCAGCTCGGCCGAGCTCCCGGAGCCGGGCAGCTCGCGCACGGCGAGGTGGCGCAGCCGCAGCGGCACCGACCCGTCGGCGAGCGCCTCGAGCACGGCGGCGGCCAGCCCGCCCTGCGGGTAGTGGTCCTCGGCCACCACGATCCGGCCATCGGTCGCCCGGGCCGCCTCGGCCAGCGTGGCCGCGTCCACCGGCTTGACCGAGTACAGGTCGATCACCCGGGCGGCGATCCCCTCGGCGGCCAGCTCGTCCGCGGCGGCCAGCGCCTGGTGCAGGGTGACCCCGGCGCCGACGAGCGTGACCACGTCCGCGTCGGAGCTGCGCAGCACCTTCGAGCCACCAGGGGCGAACTCCTCGTCCGGGCCGTAGAGCACCGGATAGGCGCCGCGGGTGGTGCGCAGGTAGCTGATGCCCGGCAGGTCGGCCATCGCGGCGACGAGCTTGGCCGTGCTGGTCGCGTCGCTCGGGTAGAGCACCGTCGACCCGCCGACGGCCCGCATCATGGCCAGGTCCTCCAGCGCCATCTGCGACGGGCCGTCCGCCCCGATCTCCACCCCGGCGTGCGAGCCGGAGAGCCGGATGTCCGCCTGCGAGATCGCGGCCATCCGGATGAAGTCGTAGGCCCGGGAGAAGAACGCGGCGAACGTCGAGGCGAACGGCACGTAGCCGCGGACCGACAGCCCCACCGCCGCGGCGATCAGCTGCTGCTCGGCGATGAAGAGCTCGAAGAACCGGTCCGGGTGGACCGCCTTGAAGTCCTCGCTGTGGGTCGAGTTGCTGACCTCGGCGTCCAGCGCGACGACGTCCGGGCGGACACCGATCGCGGCGAGCGCCTGCCCGTAGGCCTTGCGGGTGGCCACCTTCGCGCCCAGCTCCCACGTCGGCAGGGTGACCGCCGGCCGCTCGCCGGCGCCCGGGACGGTGCGCGGCAGCGACGCGGCCGGCACCGGGCCGCGCACCCGCAGGTCGCGCTCGCCGCCGAGCTCGGCAATCGCGCGCTCGGCCATGTCCGGCGGCAGCGGCTTGCCGTGCCAGCCGTCCCGGTCGGCGATCTCGCTGAACCCGCTGCCCTTGACCGTCCTGGCCAGGATGACCACCGGGCCGTCGTAGCCGTCTGCCTCGGTGTAGGCGGCGTCGATCGCGTTCACGTCGTGCCCGTCGACGACGATCGGCCGGCAGCCGAACGCCTCGACCCGGCGGGCGTAGGCGTCGAGGTCCCAGCCGAACTCGGTCGGGCCGCGCTGGCCGAGCCGGTTGACGTCGACGATCGCGATCAGGTTCGACAGGTTGAAGTGGGACGCCTTGTCCAGCGCCTCCCACATCGAGCCCTCGGCCATCTCGCTGTCGCCGCACAGCACCCAGACCCGGTACGGGCTCCGGTCGAGGAACTTGCCGGCGAGCGCGACGCCGACCGCGTCCGGCAGGCCCTGGCCGAGCGAGCCGGTGGCCACGTCGACCCACGGCAGCACCGGGGTGGGGTGGCCCTGCAGCCGCTGGCCGAACCGGCGGTAGCCGTTGATCAGCTCGCTGTCGCTGACCACGCCGACGGCCTTGTAGACCGAGTAGAGCAACGGGGACGCGTGCCCCTTGGAGAAGATCAGATGGTCGTTCGCCGGGTCGTCCGGGTTCTCCCAGTCGTACCGCAGGTGCCGGGCGACCAGTACGGCCAGTAGCTCGGCCGCGGACATCGACGAGGTGGGGTGCCCGGAGCCGGCCGAGGTGCTGCACCGGATCGAGTCGACCTTCAGCTGCGACGCGAGCTCGCGAACCGTCTCAAGATCAGCGACCCCCACCGCTTCGGACACGGGACTTGCCACGCCTGCCTCCTTGAATCCGCCGTCGGACGGCAGGTTCCCGGGCCCCGCCGTGTCGCGGCCACCGGCCGCGCGACAAGCCGCTCCGCGCGCCGGACGCTCCGCTTCTTCGCTTGACCGTGCCCGCCGTTGTCGCCCTACCCGGCCGTCCGGCGACCCGAACCGTACCAGCGCCGCGGCCGGTTACCCGCCGGCAACGCCATCGGGACGTTTGTCACACCTTCCGACCGCACGCAGCGGCCAGCGGGGCATGGCCCGCACCCTCGCGGGCCCGGGGCCCGCACATTTGTTGCTGCAGGCACCAAATTATCCCGGCAAACGGCGGACGCCAATGGCCAACCCACGACCCGACCTCGGGGCGTACCCACCACGCCTGCTACCCTGCGCGGACGAAAGGTGACGAACAGCGCCCTTCTCGCTTCTGGCACGACCTGGATGGTCACTGGTAGTCTGCTCATCACGGCAGCCCCTGTTTCCCCCTGATGGGCGGCTCGCCGGGCCAGAGCCGCGTGGCCCGATCCGCAGACGGCTCCAAGTTGGCTCGTCCTTTGGCACACCCCGGGTGCCGCGGGACGACGTGCCCCAGGTATGGCGCGAGGTGTCTCCCTCCCGAGACACCATGAGCACTTGGAGTGTCGTTACATGACCTTCTCCGTGGCCGACCTCGCGAGCCCGGATCCCGTCCTCGGCCTTCACGCCTTCATCGAGCTGACCGGCCCGGCACTGTGGCACAACGTCGTCCGGGGCGTCCGGCAGGCGAAGCCGGGCAGCTGCTCGTGCGACCCGCTGGCCTCGCCGCGCTCCGGCGGCCTGCCGCACCCGGACGCGACCGCGTGCGTCCAGTGCACGTCGGAGTGGACCCGCCGGCTGACCAGGAGCTACGACGCCTTCCGCAGGGCGCTCACCGACGGGCCGCCGACGGCGCCCGGGCCGGCGGGGCAGCGGGTGCCGGTCCGCGAGTGGGTCGAGCTGATCGAGTTCGTCGCCTCACCCGACGCAGACCTGGTGGACATCGCCGAGGTCAGCGGGCTGCTCCTGGAGCTGACCCGCAGCCAGGGCCGCGACGGCGCCCAGCCGCGGCCAGGGCCGCCCGAGCGGGGCGCGCCGCCCGTGCCGGACGCCGCCACGCCCCGCTGGGTGGTCGCGGCGCACTGGCAGCTGGTCCGCTACTTCGCCAACCCGTCCCGGGTCGTTGCCGACGTCCGCCGCGCGTCCGCCACCGAACGCGACATGGACACCCGGCCGGAGCTCGCGATCGCCAACCGGGACTGGTCCGCCCCGCTGCGGGCCGACCCGGTGAGCCGGGACATCCTCATCCACTTCATCCTGGGCATCCGCGACGAGGTGTCGGACCCGTACGCGCTGCCGGACATGGAGACCCGGTTCGGCCTCACCCCGGGCGAGGTCTCCGCCCGGCTCGCCGCGCAGCTGCGCCTGCTGCGCGAGATCCGCCCGGAGTTCTTCTGGCGCAACGTCGGCCTCCCGCTCGCCCAGCGGGAGGGGGTCGGCGAGGCCCACATGTCGTTCGAGCAGGCCGAGGCCAGCGTCATCGCCCGGGCCGACGCCGAACGGCTGGCCAGGGCCGACCCGGCCGAGGTGGCCAGGGTGGCGACACCGGCGCTGCGCGGGCTGCTCACGGCGCTGGGGCTCGGCCCAACCGGCGAGGGCGTGCCGGACCCGGCCGTCGTGGCCCAGCTGCGTCGCATCATCGCCTTCGCGAACGGCGCCGACGCCGAGCCGGGCTGCGCCGGCGACACGACCGGCTGCGGCGGCCGCGGGCGGCGGGGCGCCGACCATGGCGGTGGCACCCCGGCCGGGCTCGCCCCCGAGGACCGTCCGCTGGCCCTACTGGTCGTCGAGGCCGGAGTGCGGGAGGTCGAGGGGCTGCTGACCGCCATCGCCCCGGCCATGCGGGCGGGTGGCCACCGCCACACCGGCCACCGGCTGGTCGAGCGGCGGCGGGGGCGCGTCGCCTCGCCTGGGTGGTAGCCAGGCCCAGGTGTGCAGCACCGCGGCGAGCTCGATGGCGTCGGCGTGGTCGAGGTGGCAGCCGCGGCGCTGGTGTGGGCCGACG
>JADGHD010000203.1 GCA_019689615.1 Frankia sp.
CTCCCCGCCCGATGACCACGCCCCGGACACGAACCAGCCCCGACCCAGCCCCGGACACACGACAACCGCCGGGGGCGAACAATCCGTCAGCTGGCGGCTTTACCCGTTCCTGCTTCGGATCTCGTCCTCGGCGGCACTGTCGTGATACCTCGTGTGCCCGGACCAAAACTTTGAGTTACATGATTTTTCGGCTGGGGCGGGGCGACGGGCCAGGCCGGCCGGCTCAGACGTTGAAGCCGAGCGCCCGCAGCTGCTCGCGGCCCTCTTCGGTGATCTTGTCGGGGCCCCACGGCGGCATCCAGACCCAGTTGATCGTCACGTCGGCGCACAGCGAGTCCGGGCCGTCGACGAGGGCCGCCCGGGCCTGGTCCTCGATCACGTCGGTCAGCGGGCACGCGGCCGAGGTCAGGGTCATGTCCAGGGTGGCCACGTTGTCGTCGCTGACCGAGATCCCGTAGACGAGGCCGAGGTCGACCACGTTGATGCCCAGCTCGGGGTCGACGACGTCGCGCATCGCCTCCTCGATCTCGGCGATCGTGGCCTTGCTGACCGGCGGGACGGTGGTTGGCTGCTGCTCCGCGCCGCCGTCCGGGGTGCCGCCGGCGGTCACCGCCTCGGGCAGGGCGGCGTCCTCCGCCAGCGCGCTGTCAGTGCTGTCGCTCATCACCGTGGCTGCTTCTCCTGCTCGGGGACGGGTGCTGGCCGCCCACCCGCGTGACCGGCGCCGCCGGCACCGGCCCGGCCGGAGACCACCTGCGCGGTGGCGTCCTTCCAGGCCATCCAGGACAGCAGCGCGCACTTCACGCGGGCCGGGTACTTCGAGACGCCGGCGAACGCGACCGCGTCCTCCAGCACGTCCTCGTCCGGCTCGACGGTGCCGCGGGACTGCATGAGGGTGAGGAACTCCCGCTCGAGCGCGAGCGCCTTCTCGACGCTCTTGCCGATGACCAGGTCGCTCATCACGCTCGCCGAGGCCTGGCTGATCGAGCAGCCCTCGCTGTCGTAGGACACGTCAGCGACCGTGCCGTCGACGATCCGCACCCGCAGGGTCACCTCGTCCCCGCAGGTCGGGTTGACGTGGTGCACCTCGGCGTCGTACGGCTCCCGCAGCCCGCGGTGGTGGGGGTTGCGGTAGTGGTCCAGGATGATCTCCTGGTACATCGAGTCCAGCTTCACGACTGGAAGAACCTCCGCACCCCGGCAAGACCTTCCACGAGGGCGTCGATCTCGCTGGTGGTCGTGTACAGGTGGAACGAGGCCCTGGTGGTCGCCGGCACGCCGAAGCGCAGGCACACCGGGCGGGCGCAGTGGTGGCCGACCCGGACCGCGATGCCCTGCTCGTCGAGCACCTGGCCGACGTCGTGCGGGTGGATCGCCCGACCGTCCGCGCCGGACAGCAGGAACGAGATCGCCCCGCCCCGGTCGACGGCGCCCGTCGGGCCGATGATCTGCAGCCCGGGGACCTCGGCGAGCCGCGCCAGCGCGTACTCGGTGAGCCGGTGCTCGTGCGCGGCGACGGCGGCCATCCCGGCGCCGCCGGCCAGCCCGGTCAGGTAGTCGACCGCGGCACCGAGCCCGACCGCCTGGGCGATCATCGGCGTGCCGGCCTCGAACCGGTGCGGCGGCGGCGCGTAGGTGCTCGCCTCCATGGTCACCAGCTCGATCATCTCGCCACCGCCCAGGAACGGCGGCATGACCTCGAGCAGCTCGCGCCGGCCCCACAGCACGCCGATGCCGGTCGGCCCGCACATCTTGTGCCCGGTGAACGCCAGGAAGTCCACGTCCAGCGCGGTCACGTCGATGGGCAGGTGCGGGACCGACTGCGAGCCGTCGAGCACGACCAGCGCGCCGACCTGGCGGGCGCGGGCGGCGATCGGCGCGACCGGGTTGACCGTGCCGAGGATGTTCGACTGGTGGACGAACGAGACGACCTTCGTCCGCTCGTTGATCACCTCGTCGAGGTTGCCCAGGTCGAGCCGGCCCTCGTCGGTCAGGCCGAGCCAGCGCAGCCTCGCCCCGGTGCGCTGGCAGAGCATCTGCCACGGCACCAGGTTCGAGTGGTGCTCCATCTCGGTGACGACGACCTCGTCACCCGGGCCGAGCCGGAACCGCTCCGCCTGCTCGCCCTGGGTCGCGGCGTTGCTGAACGCGTAGGTGACCAGGTTCAGCGCCTCGGAGGAGTTCTTCGTGAAGACGATCTCGTGCCGGTCCGGAGCGTTGACGAACGCCGCGACCTTGTCCCGCGCGCCCTCGTAGAGCGCGGTCGCCTCCTCCGCGAGCGCGTGGATGCCCCGGTGGACGTTCGCGTTGTGCAGCTCGTAGTAGTCGCGCATGGCGTCGATCACCGCGCGCGGCTTCTGGGCGGTGGCCGCGTTGTCCAGGTAGACGAGCGGACGGCCGTCGTGCACGGTCCGCTCGAGGATCGGGAAGTCCTTGCGGACGAGCTCGACGTCGAGCTCCGCCGCGCCACCGGCCGTCATGCCGCCGCCTCCGCCTTGACGTACCTGTCGTAGCCGGTCTCCTCCAGGGTCGCCGCGAGCTCCGGGCCACCGGAGTCGACGATCCGGCCGCCGGCCATGACATGCACGAAGTCCGGGCGCACGTAGCGCAGGATCCGGGTGTAGTGGGTGATCAGCAGGGTGCCGGTGTTGCCGGCCGCGCGGACCGCGTTGATCCCGTCCGACACCACCCGCAGCGCGTCGACATCCAGGCCGGAGTCGGTCTCGTCGAGGATCGCGAACCTCGGCTTGAGCAGGGTCATCTGCAGGATCTCGTGGCGCTTCTTCTCACCGCCGGAGAAGCCCTCGTTGACGCCGCGATCGGCGAACGACGGGTCCATCCCGAGGGTCGCCATCGCCTCCTTGACCTCCTTGACCCACAGCCGCAGCTTGGGCGCCTCCCCGCGGACGGCGGTCGCCGACGTGCGCAGGAAGTTGGAGACCGACACGCCCGGCACCTCGACCGGGTACTGCATGGCCAGGAAGATGCCGACGCGGGCGCGGGCGTCCACGCTCATCGCCAGCACGTCCTCGCCGTCGAGCAGGATCGACCCCTCGGTCACCGTGTACTTCGGGTGGCCGGCGATCGAGTAGGACAAGGTCGACTTGCCGGAGCCGTTCGGCCCCATGATCGCGTGCGTCTCGCCCGTGCGGACGGTCAGGTCGACGCCGCGCAGGATCTCGCGGGGGCCCTCGCCGTCGGTCTCCACCGAGACGTGCAGGTTGCGGATCTCCAAGGTCGACACCGGATAGGTCACCTTCACTTAAGGCTGGCGGCGGCGACGTCGACGTAGACGTCGCCGTCCTCGACGGTCACGGGGTAGGTGGGCACCGGGTCGGTGGCCGGGAGGCACAGCGGCTTACCGCTCTCCAGGTCGAACTGGGAGCCGTGCAGCCAGCACTCGATCTTCCCGTCCTCGACCTCGCCCTCGGACAGCGCCACGTCGGCGTGCGAGCACTCGTCGCGGATTGCGTACACCTTCCCGCCGGAGCGCACCACGCACACCGGCGTCGGCTCGGGCTCGCCCGGCTCGGTCACCTCCACGGCCAGGGCCGTGTCCTCGGCCAGGTCGGTTAGCGCGCACACTCGCTGCCGGCTCATGCGCCCACCGCCGCGAGCTCGTCGTCCACGGCAGCGAGGACCCGTTCGCGCAGCGCCGGCACCTCGACCCGGTCCAGCACCTCGCTGAAGAAGCCACGCACGACCAGCCGCCGGGCCTCGTCCGCCGGGATGCCGCGGGACATCAGGTAGAACAGGGCCTCGTCGTCGAACCGCCCGGTCGCGCTGGCGTGGCCGGCGCCGACGACCTCACCGGTGAGGATCTCCAGGTTCGGCACCGAGTCGGCGCGCGCGCCGTCGGTCAGCACGAGGTTGCGGTTGATCTCGTAGGTGTCGGTGCCGACCGCGTCCGGGCCGATCACCACGTCGCCGATCCACACCGCGTGCGCCTCGGCGCCCTGCAGCGCGCCCTTGTAGGTCACCCGGCTGCGGCAGCCGCGCTCGGTGTGGGTGACCAGCAGGCGGTGCTCCTGGTGCTGGCCGGCGTCGGTGAAGAACAGCCCGGCCAGCTCAGCGTCGCCGCCGGGGCCGCGGTAGTCGACCGTCGGGCACAGCCGCACCAGGCGCCCGCCCAGCGTGACGTGGGTGACGCGCAGCCGGGCGTCCCGGCCGAGCGAGAACGCGTGCGCCCCGGCGTGGATCGCGTCGTCCTCCCAGTCCTGCAGGGACACGAACGCGACCGAGGCGCCGTGGCCGACGTGGACCTCGACGTTGCCGGAGTAGGTCGCGGTCCCGGTGTGGTCGAGCACCACGGTCGCCCGGGCGAACGGGCCGACCTCGACCACCACGTGCCCGTAGCAGACGCCGCCGTCGCCGCGCAGCCGCACCACCACCGGCTCGGCCAGGTCCTGCTCGGCCGGCACGGTCACGGCGAGCGCCCCGGTAGCCCGCTCGGTGGCGAACGCGGCCACCCGGTCGGCCGGCGTGAGCACCCGGCCAACCCGCGGGCTGTCCGTGGGCAGCTGCTCCACCTCGACCCCGGCCGGCGCCGACACCGAGATGTCGATCTTGCCGTCCGGCTCCTGGCCGTTGATCAGCGCCCGCAGCGGGCGCAACGGGGTGAACCGCCAGGCCTCCTCCCGGCCCGTGGGCACCGGGTGCGCCTGGGGGTCCCAGGAGCGCACCTGGGCCGCCGGCGCGGCCACCCCCGCGGCGGGGCGGCCGGCACCGCCCGCCGGGGCCCGGTCCGGCCGAAACCCCGGCCCGGTCGCGTCCACCCTCGCTCCGGCCTCCCTGAGCACCGACATCAGCCGACCGCGCCTTCCATCTGCAGCTCGATCAGCCGGTTGAGCTCCAGCGCGTACTCCATCGGCAGCTCACGGGCGATCGGCTCGACGAAGCCGCGCACGATCATCGCCATCGCCTCGTCCTCGGCCAAGCCCCGGCTCATCAGGTAGAACAGCTGGTCCTCGCCGACCTTGGAGACGCTGGCCTCGTGCCCGATCGACGCGTCGTCCTCGCGCACGTCCACGTACGGGTAGGTGTCCGAGCGGCTGACCGTGTCGACCAGCAGCGCGTCGCAGCGGACGGTCGACTTCGCCGCGGTCGCGCCCTCCTGGATCTGGACGAGGCCGCGGTAGGAGGTGCGGCCACCACCCCGGGCGACCGACTTCGAGACGATCTGCGACGACGTGTGCGGCGCGGCGTGCACCATCTTCGCGCCGGCGTCCTGGTGCTGGCCGGGGCCGGCGAAGGCCACCGAGAGCACCTCGCCCCTGGCGTGCTCGCCGAGCAGCCAGACGGCCGGGTACTTCATCGTCACCTTGGAGCCGATGTTGCCGTCGATCCACTCCATCGTGGCGCCCTCGTGGCAGGCGGCCCGCTTGGTGACCAGGTTGTAGACGTTGTTCGACCAGTTCTGGATCGTGGTGTACCGGCAGCGGGCGTTCCGCTTGACGACGATCTCCACGACCGCGGAGTGCAGCGAGTCGGACGAGTAGACGGGCGCGGTGCAGCCCTCGACGTAGTGCACGTACGCGCCCTCGTCGACGATGATCAGGGTCCGCTCGAACTGGCCCATGTTCTCGGTGTTGATCCGGAAGTAGGCCTGCAGCGGGATCTCGACGTGCACGCCCGGCGGCACGTAGATGAACGACCCACCGGACCAGACGGCGGTGTTCAGCGCGGCGAACTTGTTGTCGCCGACCGGGATCACCGACCCGAAGTACTCCCGGAAGATCTCCGGGTGCTCGCGCAGGCCGGTGTCGGTGTCCAGGAAGATGACGCCCTGCTCGGCGAGGTCCTCACGGATCTTGTGGTAGACGACCTCGGACTCGTACTGGGCGGCGACGCCGGCGATCAGGCGCTGCTTCTCCGCCTCCGGAATGCCGAGCTTGTCGTAGGTCTCCCGGATGTCCTCGGGCAGGTCGTCCCAGCTCTGCGCCTGCTTCTCGGTGGAGCGGACGAAGTACTTGATGTTGTCGAAGTCGATGCCCGACAGGTCCGCGCCCCAGGTCGGCATGGGCTTGCGCTCGAACAGCTTGAGGCCCTTGAGCCGCAGGTCGGTCATCCACGACGGCTCGGACTTCTTCGCCGAGATGCCGCGAACGACCGCCTCGGACAGGCCCCGCTCGACCCCGGCTGCATAGGCGTCGGCGTCAGCCCAGCCGAACCGGTAGGAGCCAAGGCCCTCAAGGGCGGTCTCGGCAGAGGTGGTCATGTTGTGATCCTCACGGGCACGGATGTGTGAGCCACCGGCGCCGGCGCGCCGGTCCCGGTGGCGGTGACAGACTTGCCGGGGACATGCGTCGTGCAGACACCGTCGCCATGGGCGATCGTGGCGAGACGCTGCACGTGGGTGTGCAGTAACCGGGACAGCGCGGCCGTCTCCGCGTCACACAACTCGGGGAACTCCTCCGCGACATGCTGCACCGGGCAGTGGTGCTGGCAGATCTGGGTACCGCTGGGCACCTGCGAGACGCTGGCGGCGTAGCCCGCCTCGGTCATCGCGGCCGCCAGCGCCGCCGGCCGCCGGTCGGCCGGCACCCTGCCGACCGCGTGGGCCAGCCGCAGCTCCAGCTCCCGGCCCCGGGTCTCGGCGAACCGCGCGACCGCCGCCGGCCCGCAGGTCTCCGCCAGGAAACGCAGCGCGCTGGCGGCCAGCTCCGAGTAGGCCGTCGGCCCGGCCACCTCGTGCCCAGCGTCGGTGAGGGCGTAGTGTCGCGCTGGGCGCCCCCGGCCGCGCGGGCCACGGGCGCGCACGGTCGTCGGGGTGATGATGCCGTCGCTGACCATCGCGTCGAGGTGACGGCGGATGGCCGCGGACGACAGGTCCAGCCGGCGCGCGAGTTCCGCCGCGGTCGCCGGCCCGGACTCCAGCAGGATGCGCACGACCCGGTCCCGGGTGCGGCCGTCGCCGCCACCGTGGGCCGCGTCGGGCGGCACCGACGGCTGGCTGTCCGGCCGCAGTCCCTCCGGCCGCGATCCCTCCAACCGTGGAGCGGCACCCTGCCTGGATTTCACAACACCAGTGTGCCCTATTTCCCGGGCGCCGTCGAACGGGGTCCCCGCCGGGCGCGCCCGACCGGCTCCGAGCGTGACCACCCGGTCGCGGTCCGCCGGACGTACCGGTGCACACTTGCCCGATGCGGATGTCTCGCGGACAGCACGGACGTCGCGCCCCCCGGCGCGGCCGGCTGGCGGCACTCCTCGCCGCCGCGGCCGCCGTGGCCGGCCTGCTGGCGGGCTGCGGCGGATCGGACAGCAGCGGATCGGAAAGCAACGGCCTGGCCGCGGCGCCGGCGGCCGAGGTCGGCAGCCGCTCACTGGACGCGCTGCGCGCCGCCGGCAGCGTCCACGTCATCGGGCGGCTGACCAGCACCAGCAACGGCGACGACATCAGCTGGGACCTGGTCATGGCCGGCGACCGGACCCGCGGCACGTTCACCGACAACTCCCACCGCCTCGAGGTCATCAGGGTCGGCCAGGACACCTACATCCAGGGCGACCGGGCGTACTACGTCGACATCGGCGAGAGCGACGCCGCCGACCTGCTCGCCGACACCTGGGTCCGGCTCACCCCGCAGCAGGCCGACCAGTACCGCTTCCTCACGATCGACGGGCTGGCGCTCTCGCTCGGCGAGTACCTGGCCGCCATGACCGGGTCGGTCACCTCGGCCGAGCTGGACGGGCAGGCCGCGGTCCAGGCCAGCGGCGGCGGGATCGTCCTGTACGCCGCCGAGCGGGGCGACCCGCTGCCGCTGCTGATCGAGCTGTCGGGCACGGACAACGGCCGGATCGAGTTCACCGAGTACGGGTCGAGCCTCGAGGTCGAGGCGCCGGCGGAGTGGGTCGACCTGGCGCAGCTCGGCTAGCCCCGCAGCGGCGGCCCGCGGTCGGCTACTCGCGGGCCCAGTCGCGGGAGCGGTCGAGGGCGCGCAGCCAGTCCGCGTAGAGCCGGTCCCGCTCGGCCGCGGGCATCCTGGGCTGGTAGCGGACGGCCCGGGGGGGGGGGGGGCCCCGCCCCCCCCCCGCCCCCCGGCCCCCCCCCGGGCCGGCGCCCCCCC
>JADGHD010000204.1 GCA_019689615.1 Frankia sp.
CGCCCCGCCCCCCCCGCGCGCGGCGCGCGCCCCCCCCCCCCGGCCCCGCAACCACACCTCCAACCGAATCTCCTACCGACGCCCAACTCCGACGCAGGTCCGTGACTGCCTAGCCGCGGATCGGCGTCGGTCGTCGGACCGCCCGGGAACTCCGGGCCGCCCGACGCCCGTACCCGCTCGGTGGACGGTGCCCGGTGTGGCGTGGCCTGCGCCGCGCACCATCCCTGATCCCAGGAGGCAGCCGTGCGCATGATCAGACGAAGGGTCGCCATCCGGGCGGCCGCCCTGGCCGCGATCGCGTCCTTAGCCATCGCGGCCTGCGGCGGCGGAGGCGACGACACCGGCGGCGGCAGCGACGTGCAGGGCGGCGCCGTCCAGGGTCCCGCCCCCGCGTCCGGGCCGCCCGAGCACGGGGGGACGCTGCGCATCCAGGTCGGCCTGGAGCCGGCCAACCTCGACCCGGCGACGATGCAGAACTCGTACGCGGTGTCCGGGGCCTACGGCAACGCGCTGTACGGCCAGCTGCTCACCACCGACCCGGAGACCGGCGAGATCAGGCCCGGCTTCGCCGAGTCGCTGACCACGGCCGACAACACCCTCTACACCCTGCGGCTGCGCGACGGGATCAGCTTCACCGACGGCACCCCGCTCGACGCCGAGGCCGTCAAGGTCAGCTGGGAGCGGCTGAAGGACCCGAAGATCTCACTGGCCCTCAACGTCTCGGCCGCGGCGCCGGTGGACGAGATGCGGGTGGTCGACCCGCTCACCCTCGAGTTCACCCTCGGCCAGCCGTCCGCCCACTTCGGTCAGAACATCGTCATCTCAGCGCTGAACTGGATCGTCTCGCCGACCGCGCTGGCCGCCGGCGACCAGGCGTTCGGTGAGCGGCCGGTCGGCGCCGGGCCGTTCATGCTGGACGAGTGGCGCCGCGGCGACCGGCTGCTGCTCGTCCGCAACCCGGACTACTTCGAGAAGCCGCTGCCCTACCTGGACGCCGTCGAGATCCGGGTCGACACGGACGCGAACCGGCGGCTGCAGTCCGTGCAGACAGGCGGCGCCGACTTCATCATCAACACCTCGGCCGAGCACACCGCCAAGGCGGCCGAACTCGGTCTCGTCGCCACCACGCCGCTGCTCAACGGCATGTCGATCCTGATGTTCAACATGGCGAAGCCGCCGTTCGACGATCTGAGGGCCCGCCAGGCGCTCTTCGCCGCGATCGACCTGAAACTGGCGCTCGACTCCGCCTACAACGGCTACGGCGAGATCCCGACCACGCTGTTCCGCGAGGGCACCCCGTTCTACTCCCCCGACCTGACCTTCCCGGCCACCGACCGAGAGCGGGCGCAGGCGCTGTTCGACGAGCTCGCCGCCGAGGGCAAGCCGGTCGACTTCGTCATGCTGATCACGCAGGCCGTCGATTCCAACAAGCTGGCCCAGTCGATCCAGGCCCAGCTCGAGACGTTCGACAACGTCAACATGGAGATCGAGACCGCCGACTCGGCGACCTGGTTCACCCGGATGGGTGCCGGCGACTTCGGCGCCACCACCTACGGGTGGATCACCGTTGACCCCGAGCCGTCGTTGAGCCGGTTCATGACCTCCACCTCGGCCGGCAACCTGATGAAGCTCAACGACCCCGAGCTCGATGAGGCGCTGGCCATCGGCAAGGCGTCCACGGACCTGCAGACCCGCAAGGAGGCCTACCGGACCGTCCAGGAGCGCCTGATCGCCACCCTGCCGTTCCTCCCCTACAACCGCACCCACGCGTCGCTGATCACCACGCCGAAGGTCGGCGGCATCGAGACCTACGGCGGCGGCTCGCCCCGCATCGACATGCTCTGGCTCGACCAGGACTGACCCAGCACCGTCGCCTGCCGGCGGCCGCCCAGCCAGGGGCGGCCGCCGGTCGGCGTTCTGCGGCCCTGTCCGCGGCGATGTCCCGCGCCGTCGCGGCCCGCTCACGCCGTCTGGGACCACGGCCGGCCGTCACGCCGGGCTGGACCTGGCGATGACCCCGCCACCGCGGCCGGTGCCCTCCTCAGGCGGCCCGCTGCGACGGCGGGGTCACGCCGGGCCGACGGCCTGGCCCGTGGTCGCCGCGGCGACCTGGATGTGCAGGGTGCCGGTGGCGTCGACCCGCAGCAGCGCGCCGGGCGGGACGAGCGTGGTGCTCTCGGCGCCGTCGACGAACGCGGGCCCGGCGACGAGCGCGCCGGGCGCCAGCCGCTCGTAGCGGAACACCGCGGCCGGGACGGGCGCGCCGGCCTCGGCGAACAGCGCCGTCCGGGCGCCGTCCGGCTCCGGCTGGTGGACCGGCGGGTCCGGCTGCGCCCCCGGCGCCGGCCCGGCGAACGGGCGCGTCGCCCGGACCCGGTAGCTGACCAGCTCGCACGGCGCGTCGAGGGTGACGCCGTAGGTCGCCCGGTAGACCTCGCGGAAGCAGGCGAGCAGGGCGGGCAGGCCCGGCTCGGCCAGCTCGGGTGCCGTCACCGGGACGGTCAGCTGGTGCGCCTGGCCCCGGTAGCGCAGGTCCACGCTGTAGCGCAGGGTCACCGTCTGGTCATGGGCGCCGAGCGCGAGCGCGTCGACGGCGTCCGCCTCCAGCCCGTGGAAGATCTCCTTCACCTCGTCCGGCGGGGCGCCCGCCGGGTCCAGCACCCGGGTGCGCACCCGCTCGACCGCAAGGTCGGCGTGCAGCAGGCCGACCGCGGACCCGACCCCGGCCGACGGCGGGACGACCACGTCGGTGATCCCGAACGCGGCGGCCAGCCGCGCGGCGAACATCGGGCCGGCGCCGCCGAAGGCGACCATCGTGTAGTCGCGCGGGTCCTCGCCGCGCTGCACGGTCACCACCCGGATCGCCGCCGCCATCGTCGCGACGGCGACGTCGTGCACCGCGTGCGCGGCGGCCAGCAGGTCGGCGATGCCCAGCGGCTCGGCGACGCCCCGCCGCAGCGCCTCCTCGGCCCGGGCGCGGTCCAGCGCGACCCCGTCGGCCAGGCCCGCCGGGTCGAGGTAGCCAAGCACCAGGTTCGCGTCGGTGACGGTCGGCTGGGTGCCGCCGCGGCCGTAGCAGGCCGGGCCGGGCTCGGCGCCGGCGGAGTGCGGGCCGACGCGCAGCGCGCCGGTCGGGTCGACCCAGGCGATGCTGCCGCCGCCGGCGCCGACCTCGGCGAGGTCGACGACCGGGGTGCGCACCGGCAGGCCGCTGCCGGAGCGGGCGACCCCGAAGCTGCCCTTGCCGCTGACCTCGAAGCTGTGCGTGACGGTCGGCTGGCCGTCGCGGACCAGGCCCATCTTCGCGGTGGTGCCGCCCATGTCGAACGACAGCACCCGCGGGTGCCGGCCGGCCCGGCCGATCTGCCCGGCGGCCACCACCCCGGCGGCGCCGCCGGACTCGATGGTCAGGATCGGCCGGACGGCGGCGGCCTGGGTGGACATCACCCCGCCGGCGGAGTCCATGACGTAGACGGCCGCCTGGGCCAGGCCCTCGTCGGCGAGCACCTGGCGCAGCCGGGAGAGATAGCGCGACATCACCGGCCCGACGTAGGCGCTGAGCAGCGTCGTCATGCCGCGCTCGTACTCGCGCAGCTCCGGCGACACGTCGGCGGAGATCGCGACGTGCGTGCCGGGCGGCAGCGCGGCCCGCAGCTCCCGGGCCATCACCCGCTCGTGCTCCGGGTTGGCCCAGGAGTGCAGGAAGCAGACCGCCACCGCCTCGGGCCCGGCCGCGGCGACCCTGGCGGCGAGCTCGGCGGCGGCCGGGCCGGTCAGCGGGGTCAGCGGCTCGCCGCGGGCGCTGGTGCGCTCCGGCGCCTCGAACGTCAGGTCGTGCTCCAGCGGCGGCCGGGGCGGCTGGAACAGCAGGTCGTAGCGGTCCTCCTCGACCCGGGCGTCGTGGCCCAGGCGGAACAGGTCGCCGAAGCCGGCGGTGGTCACGAAGGCGACCCGGGCACCGCGCCGCTCCAGGATCACGTTGGTCGCCAGTGTCGTCCCGTGCACCAGCCGGCCGACCTCGCCCGGGGCGACCCCGGCCCGCGCCAGCCCCAGCCGCAGCCCGCGGCGCACGCCGACCAGCGGGTCGGCCGGGGTGGTCAGCACCTTCACCGCCTCGTCCCGCCCGGCCCCGGCGGAGACGACCACGTCGGTGAACGTGCCGCCGACGTCGACCCCCACGGTCGCGGCCGTGGCCGACCCGCCCGCCGTCATCGCGACTCCTTCCCGTCCGGCCCGGCCACACCGGCCGGCGGCGTCCAGCCGTACGTCTCCCGCGCCGCCCGCTCGCTGACCCGGCCGGCGCTGACGTCCGCAGCCACCAGCTCGGGCGCGCGCAGCCGCGGGGGCCCGAGGCCGCCACCGCCGGAGGTGGCGAGCAGGAACCGGTCGCCGGCCCGCAGCGGGATGTTGACCTGCTTGGACTTCAGCTCCTCCAGCCGGCCGTCGCGGCGCAGTACCCGGTGGTAGCCGGGCGCGCCGTCGTGCCCGCCGTCGCGGCCGGGCGGGGGCAGCTCCATCCGGTCGCCGCGCACGGTGAGCACGGCGTCGTCGAGCAGCTCGATGTCCAGCTCGGCGCCCAGCCCGCCGCGGAAGCGGCCGGCGCCGCCGGAGTCCTGGCGGACGCGCGCGGCGCGGACCAGCAGCGGGTGGGCGGTCTCCAGCGGCTCGATCTGCGGGATGACGGAGCGGCCGCCGGTGAAGTACGCGCCGTTGGCGTCCGGGCCGTCCGAGCCGGCGCGCGCCCCGATCCCGCCGAACTCGTAGAGCAGGGTGACCCAGGGGACGTCGCCGACGCCGCGGCCGGCCAGCGTGTAGACGTGGACGAGGCCGCTGCCGGCGACGGCGCGGTCGGGCCGGGCGGCCGCCAGCGCGTCGAGGATCGCCTCGATCGCGGCGGTGACCGTGACCAGCCGCCCGCCGCAGGCCGCCGGCGGGTTCGGGTTGACCAGGCTGCCGGCGGGCAGGCGCACGTCCAGCGGGCGAAAGCAGCCCTCGTTCATCGGGATCGCCGGGTCGAGCAGGCAACGCACGGCGTAGAGCACCCCGGACAGGGTCTGCGACACCGACGCGTTGATCGCCCCGGGCGACTGCGCGCCGGTCCCGGCGAAGTCGAGGACGATGCCGCCGGCGCCGTCGAGGGTCACCGTCACGCTGACCAGGTGGTGGCCGGGGCTGACGCCGTCGGTGTCGATCGTGAACGAGCCCTGGTAGCGCCCGGCCGGCAGGGCGGCGAGCTCGGCGCGCATCTGCCGCTCGGTGGCGGCCAGGTAGGCGTCGAGGAAGCGGGCGAGCTCGGCGCCGCCGTAGCGGGCCAGCAGCCGCTCGACGCTGGCCGCGAGCACGTGGGTGCCGCTGACCAGCGCCTGCACGTCGCCGACCGCCTTGGCCGGGGTGCGGCTGTTGGCGGCGATCACCCGCCAGACGTCGTCGACCGGCTCGCCGGCCCGGTAGAGCCGGACCGGCGGCAGCATCAGCCCCTCGGCGAAGGTGTCGCCGGCCAGCGTCGACAGCCCGCCGGGCAC
Source organism: Frankia sp. (assembly GCA_019689615.1). GTDB lineage: Bacteria > Actinomycetota > Actinomycetes > Frankiales > Frankiaceae > Pseudofrankia. Next base: position 5,523 of record JADGHD010000204.1, read on the forward strand.
GGCGCCACCGAGGTCGGCGATGTGCACCAGCGTCCCGGCGAAATACCTGGGAACGCCGTCGACGAAGATCGGGCGGAACACCAGGATGTCGTTGGCGTGGATGCCGCCGCGATATGGGTCGTTCACCGCGAAAACGTCACCCGGGGCCATGCCCGCGAGCGGGAACGTCTCGACGACCGAGGGCAGCGAGCAGCGCAGGCTCGACGAGTGCATCAGGGTGGTCGCGGTCGACTGGGCGAGCAGCCGGGCGTCGGCGTCCAGCAGTGCCGCGCAGGCGTCCGCGCCCTCCTGGATGAATGTCGAGTGGGCCGACCGGACGACGACGATGCTCGCCTCCTCGACCGCCACCAGCAGCCCGTTGCGAATTACCTCGGCGGTGACGGCGTCACCGGCGTCGACCATGGGCGGTCGCCTCTCATCTGTTTTCCAATATTGGAAGAACTATTTCCAGAGTTGGCGCCACCATAAGGAGCCGACATTTCCCGCGTCAAGCGGAATCCCGTCCTCCGGTGACGGATCATCTGTCGGTGCGGGCCGACGGCCGATTTACGCGCACGCGGGCATGGCGACGCGCCGCCGCGACCGCCGCCCGCCGGCGCGCACGCGGGCATGGCGGCGACGTGCCGCCGCGGCCGGCCACCGGCCCGGCGACGCGGGCGCGCCGCGCTGTGGCGCCCGCGGGGCCGCGACCGACGGCCGGCGCGGCCCGGGCGAGCGCCCGGCGCCGGCCGGCACACGGGCGGCCGCGACGCCGGCCGGCGAGGACCGGCGGCCCTGGGCCCGGGTGCTCCCCCGGCGCGCTAGCGGCGGGCGGCCGCCGCCGTGGTCTGGCCGAGGTAGGAGGCGAGCAGCTCGGTGCGGTCGCCGAGCTCGGCTGCGGTGCCGGACAGCGTCAGCTCGCCATGGACGAGCACGCAGGCGGTCTGGCACAGCCGCAGCGCCATCGCCGAGTTCTGTTCCACGACCAGGACCGGGGTGCGTTCGACGACCTGGGCGAGCGCGGCGAACACGGCCTCGGTGACGACCGGGGCCAGCCCCAGCGACGGCTCGTCGAGCAGCAGCAGCCGGGGCGCGCCGAGCAGCCCGCGGCCGATCGCGACCATCTGCTGCTCGCCGCCGGACAGCGCGTACCCGCCGCGGCGGCGCAGCCGGCCGAGCGCCGGGAACAGGTCGTAGACGTCGGCCAGCGAGTACACCGGGCGGCGCCCGGCCGCCGCGACCAGGCCCATCTGCAGGTTCTCGTGCACGGTCAGGGTCGGGAAGACGTGGCGGCCCTCCGGGACGTGGATCAGCCCCAGCCTCGCCACCTGCGACGGCAGCTTGCCGCGCAGGTCGACGCCGTCGAAGCGGACCGTGCCGCGGTACGGGACCAGCTGGCTGACCGCGCGCAGCGTGGACGTCTTGCCGGCCCCGTTCGGCCCGAGCAGCGCCACCGCCGCCCGCTCGGCGCTCTCCCCCACCCGCAGGTCGATGCCGCGCACCGCGTGCGTGGTGCCGTAGCTGACCCGCAGCCCCTCGACCTCAAGCATGCCGAGCCGCCTCCGCTCCCGCCGCCACGTCCGCCGCCGGCCGGCCCGGGCCGCCGTCCGGCGCCGCCTGCGGCTCGAGGGCCGTGCCGAGGTAGGCGCTGACCACCTTCGGGTCCCGCCACACCTCGCCCGGCGGCCCGCTGGCGACCATCCGGCCGAGCTCGAGCACCCCGACGACGTCGCAGATCGAGTCGATGAAATCGATCTTGTGGTCGATGACGACGATGGCGAGGCCGTCGCCGCGCAGCTCGCGGATGAGGCCGGCGAGCTGCTCGGTCTCGGCGTCGTTGAGTCCGGCGCTGGGTTCGTCCAACAGCAGCGCCCGCGGCCGGCCGGCGAGCGCGCGGGCCAGCTCCAGCAGCCGCTGCTGGCCGTAGGTGAGCGCGCCGGCCGGCAGGTCGTCGAGCCCGGACAGGCCCACCCGCTCCATCGCCGCCGCGGCGACCCGCCAGCGTTCCCGCTCCCGCCGCCACATCAGCGGCCGGGCGAGCCAGGCGGCGAACAGCCCGCTCGACCGGGTGTCCTCGCAGGCCAGCAGGACGTTCTCCAGGCAGCTCAGGTTCACGAAGGTCTGCGGCGTCTGGAACATCCGCAGCACCCCGGCCGCCCGGGACCGCCGCGCCCGGCCGAGCGGCACCGCGGTGCCACCAACCCGCAGCGACCCGGCGGCCGGCACCACCCCGGTCAGCGCGTTCAGGAACGTCGTCTTGCCGCTGCCGTTCGGCCCGACCAGCCCGTACACCTGCCCAGCCGCGACCGACAGCGACACCCCGTCGACGGCGACCACCCCGCCGAACCGCACCCGGATGTCACCCGCCAGCAGCATCACGCCGTCCCGGGACGGCGGTGCGGCGTCGCCGGGCGTCGTCGGCGGGAATTCGTCCGCGCGTGCCGTCGACGTCGGGTCGTCAGGCGTCATCGGTGCTCCCGGTGCCGTGGGCGGGGCGCTGTCTGAAATTCACAGGACCGAGCCCCCGAGACGGAGCA
>JADGHD010000205.1 GCA_019689615.1 Frankia sp.
CGCGGCACCACAAGGGCGGCGGTGCGCGGCACCACAAGGGCGGCGGTGCGCGGCACCACAAGGGCGGCGGTGCGCGGCACCACAAGGGCGAAGGCCGCTCCCGCTGGCTGACCAGCAGGGGCGGCCTTCGCGTTGGCCCTTCGCATTGCCGGGTGTCTCCCGGCCGCGGTGGGCCCGCGGCCGGGAACGCCCCGGGCTACAGCCGCTCGACCACGTAGTCGATCGCGCTGGTGAGCGCCTCGACGTCCGACGGCTCGATCGCCGGGAAGCAGGCGATCCGCAGCTGGTTACGGCCGAGCTTGCGGTACGGCTCGACGTCGACGATGCCGTTGGCCCGCAGCACCTTGGCCACCGCCGCCGCGTCCACGCCCTCGAAGTCGATCGTCACCACGACCTGCGACCGCTGCGCCGGGTCCGACACGAACGGCACGGTGTACGGGGTCTTGTCCGCCCAGGTGTAGAGGATGGACGACGACTCGGCCGTGCGCGCGGTGCACCAGTCCAGCCCGCCCTGCGCCAGCATCCAGTCCAGCTGCTCGGCGAACAGGAACAGCGTCGCGACCGCCGGCGTGTTGTAGGTCTGGTCCTTGGTGCTGTTGTCCAGCGCGGTGGTGAGGTCGAGGAACGGCGGGATCCACCGGTCGGTGCCCCTGATCTCGCTCAGCCGGCTCAGCGCCGCCGGCGACATCAGCGCCACCCACAGCCCGCCGTCCGAGGCGAAGCACTTCTGCGGCGCGAAGTAGTAGACGTCGACCTCGGTGATGTCCACGGGCAGCCCGCCGGCGCCCGAGGTGGCGTCCACCAGATGCAGCGCCCCCGGGTCCGCGCCGACCGGGCGGCGCACCGGCCGGGCCACGCCGGTCGACGTCTCGTTGTGCGGGGTGGCGTAGACGTCGATGCCGGGCGCCGGCTCCCAGTCCGGGTGGGTGCCCGGCTCGGAGTTCACCACCGACGGTTCGGCCAGGAACGGCGCGCCCTTGGTGGTGGCGGCGAACTTCCCGCCGAACTCGCCGAACACCAGGTGCTGCGCGCGCTCGCGGACCAGGTTGAACGCCGCCGCGTCCCAGAACGCGGTCGCGCCGCCGATGCCGAGCACGACCTCGTACCCGTCCGGCAGTGAGAACAGCTGGGACAGGCCCGAGCGGATCCGGCCGACCAGGCTCTTCACCGGCTTCTGCCGGTGCGAGGTGCCCAGCAGGCTGGTGCCGGTCGCGGCGAGCGCGGCCACGGCCTCGGGGCGGACCTTCGACGGGCCGCACCCGAACCGGCCGTCGGCCGGCCGCAGGTGATCGGGCAGGACGATCTCGGCGGGCGAACCGGTCGCCCGCGGATTATCAGGCACTGGTGACATCTCCCAGGGGCCGCGGCCCCGGACCGACGTAGCGCGCGGTCGGCCGAATCAGCCGGCCGGTGCGCTTCTGCTCGAGAATGTGCGCGCTCCAGCCCGCGGTCCGGGCACAGGTGAACATTGATGTGAACATATGAGCCGGCACCTCGGCGTAGTCGAGCACCACGGCCGACCAGAACTCGACGTTGGTGCGCAGCGGGCGGTCAGGGTACCGGTTGGCCAGCTCCTCGATCGCCGCCGCCTCCAGGGCCTCGGCGACCTCGTAGCGGTGTGAGCCCAGATCGCGGGCGGTCCGCCGCAGCACCCGGGCCCGCGGGTCCTCTGCCCGGTACACCCGGTGGCCGAAGCCCATCAGCCGCTCCTTGCGGTCAAGGGCGCGGCGGACATAGCCGACCGGGTCGCCGGTCCGCTCGACCTCGTCGAGCATCGCGAGGACCCGGGACGGCGCGCCGCCGTGCAGCGGGCCGGACAGCGCCCCGACGGCGGCGGACAGCGCGGCGGCGGCGTCGGCGCCGGTCGAGGCGACCACCCGGGCGGTGAACGTGGACGCGTTCATCCCGTGCTCGGCGGCGGAGACCCAGTAGGCGTCGACGGCCTGGACGTGCTTCGGGTCCGGCTCGCCCCGCCATCGGATCATGAATCGCTCGGTGATCGTCCGGGCCTTGTCGACCTCGGACTGCGGGACGGCCGGCAGGCCGAGCCCACGCGCGGACTGGGCGACGAACGACAGCGCCATCACCGAGGCGCGGGCCAGGTCGTTGCGCGCCTGCTCGTCGGAGATGTCGTGCAGCTGCCCGAAGCCCCAGTACGGGGCGAGCATCGCCAGCGCGCTCTGCACGTCGACCCTTATGTCACCGGAATGCACCGGTACCGGGAACGGCTCGGCCGGCGGCAGCCCTGGCTCGAAGGAGCCATCGACCAGCAGCCCCCAGACATGGCCGTAGTCGACCTTCCCGACGAGGTCCTCGATGTCGACGCCGCGGTAGCGCAGGGCGCTGCCTTCCTTGTCCGGCTCGGCGATCTCGGTCTCGAACGCGACGACGCCTTCCAGACCGGGCTTGAAATCGCTTGTGTTCTCGGCCATCGAGTCCGGATCTCCGCTCTGTGTCCGCCTGTGATTCGGTTGCCCGTCGCGCCGCCCGGCGCCATCCTGCCGCGCGACCGGCGTGAGCCGCCACCAGCCGTTGGCGCCGACGGGCGTCCACGCTTCCGTGGGAACATCGCGCCCGATGGGCCCGGCGGGAACCCCTCAGTGTCGTTGAGGTGTCGAACGTCACACGGGACGATGACGTCGACCAGGACGGGAAACGCCGCCGTCACATCAAGCATGGCCGAGGTGGCGGCGCCGGCACCCCATCCGCCGCCGCAGTGTGACGAAAACGTGTCCCGTCTCCTGGCGTTGACCGGGTGGCCGAAGCGTGGCCCCAAGCGGCGGGACCGGCGTCAGTGCCTGGGTTCGCCGCCGGCCTGGGCCGCGCGCCGCAGCCGGTTGCGGCGCCGGATGACGATCACGAGGCCGAGCAGGCCGAGGCCGGCCCCGCACGCGGCAGTGGCCAGCCACCACAGCCGGCCGTCCGCCCGCAGGTCGTCGGCGAACGGGATCATGACCAGCAGCGCGATCAGCCACACCACCGTGCCGACCGCGACCGAGCCGACCCCGTCGTTGGGCAGTGGCGCGAGCCCGGCCGGCTTCCCGTCGGCTGGACCGGCCCCGGCGGGGGCCGCGGCGTCGCCGGCCGCCGGCGTCCGGGCTGGCCGGTGGCCCAGCGCCTGGCCGGCGTGGTCCTGGCCAGGACGCTCGCCGTGGCGCTGGCTGGCTCCCGCGTTGGCGTTCATCGCCGCCGACGTTACCCCGGCCGCGGGCACCGGCGTGCCGCCCGACTCGCGCCACCGGCCACCACGGCGGGCCCACCGGGGGCACTATCTGTGAATGTGACGACCGTCCCCGAGCTCCTCGAGCCGCGAGACCTGGTCGCCGCGCAGGCGTGGCGGGAGCGGCGGCGCGCGGCGCGGCGGTTCGACCCGCGGCTGGCGGTCACAGCCGCGCTGGTCACCGACGGGTCCCGGCGGGAGACCGCGGCGGTGCTGCGCGAGGCCGGCATGGACGTCGTCGGCCTGCTCGGGCCCGAGCCGCTGGAGTCGCTGGCCTGGGCGGCGGAGGCGGGGGTGCCGCGCGCCTACGCCGGCCTGCTCGCCCTGCTCTCCGACGACGTCGAGGCGGTGTGCGTCGAGCTCGGGCCGCCCGGGTCCGACCTGGTCGCCCAGCGGGCGGCCGAGGCGGGCCTGCACGTGCTGCTGGTCCGGGCGGTCACCGGGGACCCGGCGGCGTTGCGCGCGGTCGCGGACGTGGCCGAGGACGCCGACCTCGCGCACGTCGTCGCGTTCGACGACCGGGCGTGGCCGGCGGCCTGGCACGTCCAGGCGGCGGTGCCGGCGCTGGGCCGGCTGACCCAGATGACCGTCGTCGGCGCCCCGTCCGGCCAGGTCGGCCGGGCGGAGATCCTCGACCTCACCGTCCGCTGGTGCGGGGACGTGCTCGCGGTCTGCGCCGACCCGGCGGGGATGCCGGCGCGCCTGCTGACCGCGACGGCCCCGGTGACGCTGGCGCTGCTCACCGCGAGCGGCGCGACGGTCCTCGTGCACGAGCGGATGGGCGGCACGCTGACCGAGGCCACCTTCACGCTGTGCGGCGAGCACGGCCGGATCGTGGTCGAGGGCAGCCGGGTCCGCTTCGCCGACCCGACGGGCGTGCGCACGGTCTGGCTGCCCGAGCAGGCGTCCGAGCGGCCAGGGCTGGTGGAGGCGACCAGCGACCTGGTCCGGGCGGTCGAGCTGGCGAACCCCGCGGTCGTGCGCGGCGCGACCGTGCACGACCTGCTCACCGTGACCCGGCTGCAGGAGGCGGCGCGCCGCTCGCGCCACGACGGCGGCTGGGTCGAGCTCTAGGCGCCCGCGGCTACAGGCCGAGCGCGGCGCGGCCGGCGGTGCCGTAGACGACGTCGTCCTGCGGCGTGTGGATCCGGCTGCACAGGACGTCCCTGTAGTGCCGCTCGAGCGGGTTCGCCCTGGTCAGGCCGGGGTTGCCGATGAGCGCGACGGCGTCGCCGACCGCGCCGATCGCGGCCTCGGTCACCGCGGCCTTGACCCCGTCGGCCCGCCGGCCGGCCAGCTCGTGGCCGGCGTCCACGTCCCGGGCGCAGGCGTCGAGCAGGGTGCGCGCGTTGGTCAGCCGGACCTCGATCTGGCCGACGACGTTCTGGAACCGCGGCAGCGCCGCCAGCGGCCGGCCGAGGTTCGTCGGCACCCGCTCGTGCAGGTAGCGGATCAGCCAGTCGCGGGCGGCCTCGGCGACGCCGAGGTAGACGGCCGCGATCGTCAACGCGCTCCAGCCGGCGGCCCGCACCGTGGCCTCCGCCTGCCGGGCGGCGGCGTCCGGGGCCCCTGGGTCACCCAGCAGGACCGCCGCCTCCGGGGCCAGCCGGACCTCGTCGAAGACGACGTCGTGGCTCTCGGTTGCGCGCATGCCCAGGTGGTCCCAGGTGCGCAGGATCGTGATCCCCGGCGTGTCCGCCGGGACCAGGAACCAGCCGACGCGCGGGTAGCCGGACGGTGGTGGCGCCGGGTCGGAGGCCGGCTCGGTGGCCGCCCAGACCAGCATCCAGCTCAGCACCGGCGCGCCGGTGCTGTACACCTTGTGGCCGGTGAGCTCCCAGCACCTGCCGTTCCACCTGGCCGTGGTTGCCGGGATGCCGCCCCTGGCCGGCGTGCCGAGGTCGGGCTCGCCCCGCAGGAGGTTGGTCAGCGCGCCCTCGGTGAGGCAGCTGGTGGCCACCCGCTCGTAGACGCCGGGTGGCCAGGAGGCCCAGTCCCTGGCCCGGCCGTGGAACATCAGGTTCATCGCCAGCACGAGCGCGGTCGACGGCTCGCCCTTGCCGATCGCGGCCAGTACCTGGACCGCGGTTGCCAGCCCAGCGCCGGCGCCCCCGTACTCCCGGGGCACGGTGAGCCCGAGGATGCCCTCCTCGTGCAGCCGGCGGGCGTTGGCGACGGGGAACACCCCGGTGCGGTCGTGCTCGGCCGCCGTCTTCGCGAACTCGGCCGACAGTTCGTCGAGCACCTCGGCGAGCGGGCGGACCGGCCGGTCAGCGCCCATGCCGCCGACGATGGCCCGCAGCGACGCCCTGCCCGTCCAGCGGTCGATCCAGCCGTCGACAGAGTCGTCCGCCGGGCCGCCGGCCAGACCGTCGGGGCGACCCATCTGGCCCGGCGCCAGGTGGGCCGCCGGGTCCCGGTCCGCCGGCCCGCTGTGCGTCGTCACCGGCCTTCACCTCCGTGCCCACCATCTCACCGGCCGACCGCCGCGCGAAGGCCCGGGCTGGCCGACCGGGGGCCGGGGTGAGCCGCTCAGGGCCCCTGGCTGGCCGGCCCGTCGGCGGGCCGGGGAGTCGGGCGGACGGTGCCGTACTGGCCGTCGTGGTAGACCAGCGGCTCGTCCGCCCGGTCGATCTGGCTGTCGATCACCTCGGCGATCACCAGGTAGCTCTGCCCGGCGGCGATCCGGTGCTCGATGCGCGCCCGCAGCCAGACGGCGACGTCGGTCAGCACCGGCTCACCCGTGGGCAGCGTCCGCCAGCGGGTCGGCTCGGCGAACCGGTCGATCCCCGAGGTCGCGAACCGCCGGGCCAGCTCCTCGTGCTCGGCCGAGAGCAGGTGCACGACCAGCGTCTCGGCCTCCAGCAGTGCCGGAGCGCTCGACGAGGTGACCGCCAGTGACAGCGACAGCAGCGGCGGCGCGGCGGACAGCGAGGCGACCGAGGTCGCGGTGAAGCCGACCGGGCCGGCCGGGCCGGGGAGCGTGACGACCGTGACCCCGGCCGCGTGCCGGCGGAACGCCGCCCGCAGCACCGCCGGCTCCACCGCCTCGGCGCCGGCCGGCGCGCGCCGGGGGAGCACGACCGGCCGCGGCTCCCGCGCCGTCGTCGGAACGCCGGTCAGCTTGCTGGTCAGCCCGGCGATGCCGTCCGTGCTCATGGGGCCGCCCGCCGCGCCGTGCCGACGGTCCGGGCACCAGCCCAGACCGAAGTGCCGGAGGACCGCTTTGGCATAGCGTCACCTTTCCGCACCACTGGTCGGCGCGCGGAGCAGCCGCGAGACCGGGGCCGGACAAACTGGCCCGGTCGCATCGTCACACGGATCGGGCCGCTCGGTCCTCTGTCAGGCGGGGAGTAACGGTCATAACAGACGCTTAGCGCGAGATGGCCGGTCTGTGTGACCGGATCGTCAGTGTCATGCGTTTCAGTCATGTTCCGGCCCCGTTGCGCCGTCGGCGCCGCCGCTGGCGGGTCCGGTCGTGGTGGTTCACAGGCGGTCGCGGCCGGCCCCGGCCGGCCGGTAGCGGTAGCCGACCCGCCGGACGGTCTCGATCAGGTCGCGGCGCTCGGGGCCGAGCTTGCGGCGCAGCCGGGTGACGAGGACGTCGACGGTGCGGCCGCCCGGGCCGGGGTCGTCGTCGACGCGCTGGCCCCAGACCTGGCGCAGCAGGTCCGCCCGCGAGTACACCCGGCCGGGGTGGCGGACCAGGAAGTCCAGGACCTCGAACTCCAGGTAGGTCAGGTCGAGCAGGCGGCCGTCCAGCCAGGCCGACCAGGCCGGCCGGTCGACGGTCAGGCCGCGGCGCGCGCCGTGGCCGCCGGCGGCGCCGGCCTGGCCAACCGCGCCGCGTGCCTCGCCGGAGCCGGTGGCGGGCCCGCGGTCGGCGACGTCGGGCGCGCCGTGCGCGGCCTGGGGCGCGAGCCGGGCGGCCGGGGTGGTGAAGGCGGTGTAGCGGGCGGCGGCCGATGCCGCCGGCGGCTGGGATGGCGGGCTCCAGGACCGCGCGGCCGGGCCGCCGGCGCGGCCCGCGGATCGTTGCGTCAGCGGATGGTGGCGCGGCTGGCCGCCACGTTCGCCGGCGGCCGCTTCCGCCGCGCGGGAGCTCGCCGCGGGGGCCGCGACGACGTGCTGCGAGCGCATCTGGCTCTCCTTGCCTGCTGTGCGTCTACGGAGTCGACTGGCGCCTGCTGTGCGAGTCGACCGGCGCCTGCCCGGCGTCGACGGAGTCGACTGGCGCCGGGTGTCGACTGCGGGTCGACCGGCGCCGGGGTGCGTCGACCGGTCTCGACCGATGTCACTGATCTCGATCGATGTCGTTGTGCGTCGACCGAGGACGGAGTGGCTGGATCGGGGGTCACCGGGTGCCTGTCCGGCCGCCGGGCGTGGGCGGGCGGAACTGATCGCGTCGGCGGCACCGGCACCCACCACGGCCGCCGCACCAGTACGACTCCGGCCGCCGCTGGCGCTGGGCCGCCGCCAGGTCCCTGGCCGGCCGCCCGGTGGGGCTGGCGCCCGCGGCTGGCTCGTTCCTTCAGCGACCGGGTCGACAGAGCGCGCTGGCCACCCGCTTGAAGTCCACGTGCGGGCGGCAGACGAGGAGGGCCTGACCGCGCATGAAGCTGACCCTAGATCCCCGCGTGCGCTATGTCCACTATCTCCGTTGAGAAAGTGGTGTGTTCTGGGGTGGTGGGCCACTCCGCCCACCCACCGGTCCGGCCGCGCTGGCCGGGCTGGTAGGTGGGTGGTGGGGTGGTCGATGGGCCAGCTTCTTCATCTTCCAGATGGGTATTGTCGTCTTTTTGATCCTGGCCTATGAT
>JADGHD010000206.1 GCA_019689615.1 Frankia sp.
CCTGCACGGCGCCCACCTGCGCGGGCTCGACTTCGCCGCGCTCGCCGCCGTCGCCCGTGAGCTGCTCGAGGCCGCGCCGCGGACGCCGAAGGAGCTCGGTGCGTGCCTGCAGGAGCGCTGGCCGCAGCGGCCAACCGACTCCCTGGCGCACGCCGCGCGCGGCACGCTGCCGCTGGTCCAGCTGCCGCCCCGTGGCCTGTGGGGGCGAAGCGGGCAGGTCATGCTGACGACGGCGCAGGCCTGGCTGGGCCGCCCGTTGGCCACCCCGGACCCCGACGAGCTGGTATGCCGCTACCTGGGCGCGTTCGGGCCGGCCACCGTCCAGGACGCGCAGACCTGGTCCGGGCTCACCGGCCTGCGCGAGGTGTTCGACCGGCTGGGGCCACGGCTGCGCCGCCTCCGCGACGAGCGAGGCCGCGAGCTCTTCGACGTGCCCGACGCGCCCCGGCCGGACCCGGACACCCCGGCACCGGTGCGCTTCCTGGCCGAGTTCGACAACCTGCTCGTCTCGCACGCGGAGCGGTCTCGGGTGATCGCGGCCGAGCGGATGGCCTCGATCGGCGCCCGCCGTGAGCCCTGGCGTGGCGTTCTCGTGGACGGGGAGGTCAAGGCCACCTGGAAGCTCGTCCGCGAACGCGGTGGCACGCACCTTCTCGTCGAGCACTTCTGCCCGCTCACCGCCGAGGAACGCGCCGAGGTGAACAAGGAGGGCCACCGGCTGCTCGCCTTCGCCGTCCCCAGGCAGACGGCTCCCGAAATCCGGTTCGCGCCGCGGTGACCTGACACCCCGAGGTAGGCGGGAAGCGACCGGCTCGCTATATTTGCTCGCAAGCAAACTCGAGCGGTGTAGCGAGCCCGGGAGCACCCCAGCGGACCGTCGGCCCGCGCCGTCAGGCGGGCGGGAGCTGGCTTCGGGGAAGGAGTGACGGCAACGTGCCGAGGGAACGTCATTCGCCGCTGCCGCCGACCATGCGGTCCAGGCGGCTGGCAGCGGAGCTGCGACGGCTGCGTGAGGCCGCCGGGCTGACGCGCGAGCAGGTCGCCGCCGAAACCGGAATCAACCAGGCGACGCTTTACCGGCACGAATGCGTCAGCTCGCGCACCCGTCCGCAGCGCCGGACCATGCTCACCCTGCTGAAGCTCTATGGCGTCGGCGACCAGAAGCGCGACGAACTGCTGGAGCTGTGCCGCGAGGACGACACACAGACCTGGCTGCGGCCGTACCACGCCGAACTACCCGAGCAGTACACCGCGTACATCAGCTTCGAGGCCGAAGCCGGCGCCGTCCGCAACTACGAGTCGCACTTCATCCCCGGCCTGCTGCAGACCCCCGATTACGCCCGCGCGCTGATCAAGGGCTGCCTGCCGACGGCGACGGCCAGGCAGATCGAGCACCGCGTCGAGGCCCGCCTGGAGCGCCAGACCAGGCTGGTCTGCGACGACCCGCTCAACCTCTGGGTGATCGTCGACGAGGCGGCCCTGCGCCGCCAGGTCGGCGGACCAGAGGTGATGCGCCGCCAGCTCCAGCGGCTTGCCCGGGTCGCGATGGCCGGCCGGTCACACATCACGATCCAGGTCATCCCGTTCGCCGCCGGCGCCCACCCGGGAATGGGCGGATCGTTCGTGCTCCTGGACTTCCCACCGCACCCCGGTCCCGAACTCGTCTACATCGACGGCACGGCGGGCGACGCCTTCCTGGACACCCAGGAGCACCTCGACGGCTTCAGCCGCACCTTCGACGCGCTGCGCACCAGGGCGCTCAGCCCCGACGACTCCATCGCCATGATCGCCTCCCTGGCGGGTGACCGCCTGTAGGAGCACCCACCCGCCCTCTCACGAGAAGGACAGACCGATGACCCGGCATGACCTTTCCCCGGCCAACTGGCGCAAGAGCAGCTACAGCAGCTACCACGGCCAGTGCGTCGAGGTCGCCTTCCTCGACCAGGGAACCGTCGCCGTCCGCGACTCCAGGGACCCCGCCGGCCCGCGGCTGCTGTTCACCGCGGCCGAGTGGTCCGCCTTCCTCGCCGGCGCCAAGGACGGCGAGTTCGACCGCGCCTGACCGCACGATGCGCGCCGCCGGTGCGCCCTGCCCCGCGCACCGGCGGCGCCTGGACGTTCGCTCGACGGCGAGTGCCGCGATGCGGAAGCAGGTGATCCAGCAATGCCGCTCGGCCTCCCGGCGGCCGGAGAATCGGACGACGACCTTGTCCTGCGCGTCTCGGTCGCGGTCCTCGTGTTCAGCAGGACGCTGTCCGACGACGCGTTCCACCGCTGGGTGGCCGGTCTGCTGGCCGACCCGGAGAGCGTCAAGATCTGGGGACTGGCCAGATGGCTGGGCCCCGACAAGGTCCAGGCCAACGCGATCGACGAGCATCGCTGGCAGCAGTGTCTGCTCGAGGCGACTCCGCACAGCCTGGTCGCGGTGCTGCCGGCCGGAACGGGCGGGAACCTCGTCGACCGGCTGCTGGCGAACGTGCGGGAGTTCGTGGACCCCGACGTCCGGGTGTTTGTCGACGGCCAGGAGTACACCGCCGGTGAACCGGGCTACGAGGTCAGACAGCCGTAGGTGGCGAAGACGATGTCGCCGGCCCGGGTGTCGGCGTCGCGCATGCGGTTCATGACGTAGGAGACCGCGAGGCGGTGTTCGGGGTCGAAGAGCGCGAGCGAGCCGCCCCAGCCGCCCCAGCTGCACATGGTGCCGTCGAGGCGGAATCCCATCCCGTAGTGGGCCGGGGGGCCGCCGAGGACGCGGTCGACCCCGTAGAACTGCTCCTCCCAGGCGCGGGCGCAGCCCGCGGCCGACAGCAGGCGAACGCCGCGCACGGCGCCACCGCAGGCCAGAACCGACTGGATGGCGGCGACGGAGCGGGCGTTGCCGTGGCCGTTCGCCGCCGGGATCTCGGCGCGCCGCCAGGCGATGGAGTTCGCCTCGGCCGCGTACAGCGGCGGGCCGTCGTCGCTGGCCTCCTCGGTGCTGGGCGCGCCGCCGGGCCGGGCGGCCTGCTCGGACGGCGGCGGGATGACCGGGCTGACCCGGTGGTCGTGCTCCGGGGGCAGGCCGATGTGGAAGTCCGCGCCCAGCGGGCCGGCCACCTCCTCGGCGAAGAAGCGGCCCAGTGTGCGGCCGGTGACCCGGCGGACCACCTCGCCGATCAGGAATCCCTGGGTGATGGCGTGGTAGCCGGCCGCCGTGCCCGGCTCCCAGGCGGGCGCCAGGTCGGCCAGCCGGGCGGTGACCGCCGGCCAGTCGTAGAAGTCCCGCAGCGACCTCGAACCGACGAGTCTCGGCAGGCCGGCGGTGTGCGAGAGGACGTGCCGGATCAGCACCTTCTCCTTGCCGGCGGCGGCGAACTCCGGCCAGTACCGGGCGACGGGCGCATCGAGGTCGATCTCCTCGCGGTCGGCGAGGATCAGCGCGCACAGCGCCGTCATGGTCTTCGTCGTCGACCAGACGTTCACGATCGTGTCGCGTTCCCAGGGCCTGGTCCTGGCCGCGTCCGCGTACCCGCCCCAGATGTCGACCACCGGCTCGCCATCGATGTAGACGGCCACCGCGGCGCCCACGTCGTCGGGATCGTCAAGAAGCCCGCTCAGCACGGCCCGCACGGGCTCGAACCGGTCGTCGCACATTCCGAAGGTCTCGGCCACGTACCGGACGTTATTCGCCCGGAACGTGGTGTCCAGCACGAATCGGACGACGGCTCGACATCGGCCGGGCTGCCGGCCGGCCATCCGCCCTGGGCCGGCTCCGCCGGTGACCGGGTCGGACGGGAGCAGGCGGTCACGTCCGCAGCGGCCAGACCGTGACCGGGCCGCGCAGGTGCGGTGTGACGACGGCGCCGATCTCGACGTCCAGCCGCGGGCCGGGGACGCGGGCGCGCACCCGCACGTGCGGTTCGTCGTCCTGGCCGGCCACCACCGGTGGGGCGCCCTTGGCCGCCGCACCGGCGGGCCCGCGGCCCTCGACCGGGACGGCGACCGTGACCAGGGCGTCGTGGCCGTGGTAGTCGCGGGCGACGACCCGGGCGGGCGGAACCGGGTGGCTGGGGGAGTGGGCAGAGCCGGCGGGCAGGAGCTCGATCTGCTCGGGCCGGATGAGGACCGTCACCGCGGTGGGCCCGGCGCCGGCCGGCGATGCGGCCCCCGTGGCCGTGGCATCACCGGTGGCGCTGGCGGTGGCGCTGGCGTTGCCGTTGGTGTTGCCGTTGCCGTTGGTGTTGCCGGCGGCGGTGGCGCTGCCGGTGGCGCCGCCGTCGGCGGGGGTGGACCCGTTGGGGTGGGTCTGCCCGGCCGCGTGGGCGCTGCCGCTGGCCACGCCGTTCGCGCTGGTGGCCATGCGGACGGGGCCGAGCGGGGTGTCGACCGTGCCGTCGGGGCGCAGCCAGCCGGTGAGCAGCACCGCCTCGCCGACGAAGCTGGCGACCCACGGGTCGGCTGGGCGGGTGTAGACCGCCTCGGGCGGGCCGGCCTGGACGATCCGGCCGTCGCGCTGGACTGCGACCTCGTCCGCCATGCTCAGCGCCTCGTCCTGGTCGTGGGTGACGAGGATGGCCGAGGTGCCGTCGGCGCGCAGCGCCTCGCGGACGTCGCGGCGCAGCGACGCGCGAAGGCCGGCGTCGAGCGCGGTGAACGGCTCGTCCAACAGGACCAGCGCCGGGCGGGGCGCGAGCGCCCGGGCGATCGCGACCCGCTGCTGCTGCCCGCCGGAGAGCTGGTGCGGCATGCGGCCCTCGAAGCCGGCCAGGCCGACCAGCGCCAGCACCTCCTCGACCCGGCCGCGCCGGCGCGCCGCCCGGTCGAGCCCGTAGCCGACGTTGCCGGCCACATCCAGGTGCGGGAACAGCGCGCCTTCCTGCGGGACGACCGCGGCCCGCCGGCGGTGCGGCGGCTCGTGCACCCCGGGCCCCGCGACGGTCCGGCCGAAGATGGTGATCTCGCCGGCGTCGAGGCGCTCGAAGCCGGCGATGGCCCGCAGCAGCGTCGTCTTGCCGCAGCCCGACGGGCCGAGGACGGCGAGCAGCGAGCCGGGAGCGAGCGTGAGGTCAAGGCCGTCGAGCGCCCGCAGGGCACCGAAGCACCTGACCGCGCCGCGCACCCGCAGCGCCGGCGCGCGGACCGGCGTCGACGGGGGTCCTGGCGCCGGCGCCGGCACCCGCGCCGGCCTGATGACCGAGTTCCGTTCGAGGTTCATGGGCTTCCATCCGCCAGCGGGCCGCCGCTCGGCGCGGAACCGGCCCGAACGTCCGTGGCCGCCGCCGCGGCCGCCCTCGTGCGCCTGTCCCGACGCGGGCCCGCCACGCCGCCCGCGTCCGCCGTCCTTCCCCCACGGCCCGCGGCGCTGCTCCCCGCCGGCAGCGCGGCGCCGAGGCCGGCGTCCGCGACCCCGTCGGTGGCCGTCCCGGCCGCGGTCGCGCCGGGGGTGGCGTCGGCCGGTGGGCTTGGAGCCTCGCCGATGCGCCGCGCCAGCAGCCAGGTGGGTGCCGCGGAGACGATGAGCAGCAGCGCGGCGTATGGGGCCGCGGCGGCGTAGGCCGACACGCTGGTGTGCGTCCACAGCCGGGTGGCCAGCGTCTCGGTCCCGGTCGGGCGCAGGAACAGGGTGGCCGGCAGTTCCTTCACGCACGCGATGAACACCAGCGCGGCGCCGGAGACGACCCCGGGCGTCATCAGCGGCAGGGTGACCCGCCTCAGCACCGCCAGCGGCCGGCTGCCCAGCGATGACGCCACCTCGTCGAGCACCGGCGGGGCCGCCGCCGCGGCCGCCGCAACCCCGGCGACGGCGAGCGGCAGGAACAATGCCGCGTAGCCGAACGTCAGCAGCCAGGCCGTCTGGTAAAGCGGGAACACGACGTTGATCCCGAGGAACACCAGCGAAAGGCCGATCACCACGCCGGGCAGCGCGTGCGGTAGGTAGGTGAGCCGTTCCAGCAGCGCGGCCAGCCGGCCCGGCGCGCGCACGGCCAGCAGGCCGACCGGCAGCGCGAGCGCCGTCGTCAGCAGCGCGCCGGCCCCGGCCAGCCACAGCGTCGACCAGGTGGCCCGGGCGACCTCGCCGAGCGCCCCCGGCTCGGACACGCCCGCGCCCAGCCGGCGGACCAGGTTCACCGCCGGCAGGCCCAGCGCGAGCCCGGACAGCGCCGCCATCGCCGCGAACGCCGGCAGCCGCAGCCAGCCCAGCCGCGCCGCCGTGTGCCTGCGCAGGACCCCCGAGCCGAGCCGCAGGTAGCGGGCGTGCCGGGAGCGGGTCATACTCTCCGCCGACAGGACGGCGACGGTCAGCGCGACCAGCACCGTGGACAGCACCACCGCCCCGGTCCGGTCGAAGCCGAGGTCGAACGCCACGAAGATGGCCCGGGTGAAGGTGTCCGTCCGCAGGATCGACACGGCGCCGAAGTCGGACAGCACGTACAGCGCCACCAGCAGCGCCCCCGCCCCGACCGCAGGGCGCACCTGGCCGAGCGTCACCGACAGCGCCGTGCGCAGCCGGCCGCGGCCAAGCGACGCCGATACCTCCTCCTGCGCCGGGTCCGCCGCCATCAGCGCCGCCGCCACCGGCAGGTAGACGTACGGGTAGCAGCACAGGGTCAGCACGAGCGCGCACGGCCAGAAGCCCTCCAGCTCGCGGAACGTCGACACCCAGGTGAACGCGGCGATGTAGGTCGGCACGGCCAGCGGCAGCGCCGCGAGTACCGCGAACACCCGCCGTCCCGGCAGGTCGGTGCGGGTGACGGCGAACGCGGACCCCGCGCCGAGCAGCACGCAGGCCACGGTCACCACGGCCGCGAGCCCCAGGCTGCGACCGGCCAGCTCGGCGACCCGCCCGGTGAGCACCTCGTCGCGCCACCGCTGCCAGCCGGCGTCCGCGGCCCGCACGACCAGGTAGCCGAGCGGGACCGCCGCGGCGGCCACCGCGCCGAGGGCAGCCGCCCACAGCAGTGGCCGCCGCGGGCGCGCCGGCGCGAGCCGCGCGAGCAGGGTCAAGGCGCCAGCCCGGACGCCTGGATCAGGGCGACGGTGCCCGCCAGGTCGTCGATGTCGTTCAGGTCGATGTCCGGCGTGGTCAGCTCGGCCAGCGCGGGCAGGCCCGCCGGGCCGGCGACGCCGTCGATGACCGGGTACTCGAAGGTCTGCTCGGCGAAGTAGCGCTGGGCGTCCGGGCTGAGCAGGTAGTCGACGAACGCCAGCGCGTCCGGGTCGGTGGCGGCGCCGGCCAGCACGCCGACCCCGGCGACGTTCACCAGCGCGCCGATGTCGCCGTCCGGGAAGAAGTGCAGTTTCGTGTTCATCTCCGTCGGTTCGACGCCCCGCTCGTGCGCGAGCTCGCCGAGGTAGTAGTGGTTGACCAGGCCGGCGGCGAGGTCGCCCGCCTCGACCTCCTCGACGATCGCGATGTTGTTGTCCCGGATCTGCGGGTCGTTCGCGGCCAGGCCGCGCAGGAACTCGCGGGTGCGGTCCTCGCCGTGCAGCAGCCGCATGCCGGTGACGAACGCCTGGAACGACGCGTTGGTCGGGGCGACGCCAACCTTCCCGCGCCACTGCGGCTCGGTCAGCTCGAACACCGACGCCGGCAGCTCCTCCTCGGCGACGAGCGACGGGTTGTAGGCAAGCACCCGGGAGCGGGCGGTGACGCCGACCCACTGGCCCTGGGCGTGCTGGAAGCCGGCGGGGACCTGGGCCAGGGTCTCGGCGGGCAGGGCGGCGAACAGGCCCTCCTTGGCCACGGCACCGAGCGCGCCGGCGTCCTGGGCGAAGAACACCTGGGCCGGGGAGCGGTCGCCCTCCTCCAGCAGCTGCGCGGCGAGCTGGGAGCTGTTTCCGTAGCGGACGGCGACCTCGATCCCGGTGTCGGTGGTGAACCGCTCCAGCAGCGGGCCGACCAGCTGTTCGACCCGGCCGCTGTACACCGTGATCGAGCCGTCGCCCGGCTCGTCGCCGCCGTCGTCGCCGCCGCAGGCGGTGAGGCCGACCAGAGCGACGGCGGCCACTGTCACTTATACACATCAGACGCTGCCGACGAAATGCAGT
>JADGHD010000207.1 GCA_019689615.1 Frankia sp.
TACGAGATGTAGCTCCGTCTCGTGGCCTCGTATATGTGTATAAGAGCCAGGACCCGGACGCCGAGATCCGCCGCCCGGACGCCGACCCGCCCGTGACCGCCCACGCCGGCCAGGCCGCCGCCACGGGCCCGGGCGCCGGCGTGGCCGCGGGTGCTGGCGCTGGCCCCGCGGTGGCGCCGTGACCGGGGCGGACCTGGCCGGGGCGCGGGTGCTGGTCACCGGCGCGGCCCGCGGGCTCGGCCGGGCGGTCGCCGTGCGGCTGGCCGAGGGCGGGGCGCGGGTCGTCGCCCTCGACGTGGACGAGCCGGGCCTCGCCGAGACCGACGCCCAGGCCGCGAGCGCCGGGGCTGGGCTGGCCGGCTGGGCCCGCTGCGACGTCAGCGACGAGCGGCAGGTGGCCCAGGCGGTCGCGGTCGCGGGCGGGCTGCTCGGCGGGCTCGACGGGGTGGTCAACAACGCCGCGCTGGTCGCGGTGACCCGCGCGCCGGCCGCCGAGATCCCGGTGGCCGAGTTCGACCGGGTGCTCGCGGTCAACGTGCGCGGGCCGTGGCTGGTCTACCGGGCCGCGGTCGGGCTGCTGCGCCGGCAGGCCGACCAGCCAGCGCCGGGCGGGTGGGCCACGAGCAGCGTCGTCAACCTGGCCAGCGAGACGGCGTTCACCGGGTCGCGCCACCTGTCGCACTACGTCGCCAGCAAGGCCGCCGTCGTCGGGCTGACCAGGGCGCTCGCCCGCGAGGGCGGGCCGATGGGGATCCGGGTGAACGCGGTGGCGCCCGGATTCACCGACACCGAGGGCGCCCGGGCGATCGGCGACCCCACCACCTACGACACCAGCGGCACGCCGCTTCGCCGGGTCGGCCAGCCCGACGACGTGGCCGGCGTGGTCGCGTTCCTGCTCGGCCCAGCCAGCGGCTTCGTCACCGGCCAGGTCGTGCACGTCAACGGCGGCCGCACCAGCGGCTGACCGTCGCCGCGGCGGCCAGCCGGACCCCGGCCGCCGCGCCGTTCACACCCGACTTCCGCTCCGACACCGCCAGGTCCGCCTGGCCCACCCTGCAGGGAGGGCGTTGTGACCACCACCGACGACCGGACAGCCGCCGAGGCGCCTGGTCCGGACGCCCCCGGGCCCGCCACCGCCGCGCGCGGCTTCCCCGACCCGTACACCATTCCCACGCCGCCGGGGGCCGAGGGGTGGCGGGAGATGTACCCGTACTACAACCTGTTCCTGGACAGCCGCCGGGAGAAGGATTCCAGGCGCACCTGGTTCCGCGACAGCATGCACTTCCCGGAGCCGATGCCGCCGTTCGACATCGTCACCTCGGACAGCGCGTTCATGAGCACCGGGGTGATGAACACACGGGTGTTCGCGCTGCCGCCGGCGCTCGGCCTCGACGTCCGGGTGCTCAACGGCTACCTGTACATGAGCGCGATCGGTGTCGAGGACCCCGACGAGGTCGCCCGGCGCGCGCAGGAGTTCGCCGTGCGGGTCGGCCACTACTACCAGAACTGGCCGACGCTGTACCAGGCCTGGGAGCGCAAGGTCCGCGACCAGATCGCCGGGCTGGCCGCCATCGCGTTCCCCGAGCTCGGCGAGCTGGAGCCGGTGGAGCGGGTGCTCGCCGGGCGCGGCGTCACCTCGGCCAACGACCTGCTGGTCGCCTACCAGGACGTCCTGGCCTCGCTCGACGCCGCCTGGAACCTGCACAGCGAGCTGCTCAACATGGGATACGCCGCCTACCTCAACTTCCTGATGCTATGCCGGCACCACTTCCCGGAGATCACCGACCAGGCGGTCGCGAAGATGGTCAGCGGGGTGGAGGTGCTGCTGTTCCGCCCGGACGACGAGCTCAAGCAGCTGGCCAGACTCGCGCTCGACGTCGGCGACGCCGTCACCGAGCCGATCCTGGCCGGCGGGTCACCGCAGCGGTTAAGAGCCGACCTGGCCACCACCGCGGCCGGGCGGGAATGGCTGTCGGCCTTCGACGCCGCGAGCGAGCCGTGGTTCCACTTCTCCCACGGGAACGGCTTCTACCACCACCACCGCAGCTGGTCGGACGACCCGACGTTCGCACTGGGAATGATCGCGGAATACATCGGCCGGCTGCGCGCCGGGGAGGACCTCTCCCGGCCGCTGGAGGCCGTCGCCGCCGAGCGGGACACCGTCGTCGAGCGCTACCGCTCGCTGCTGACGACCGATGAGGACCGGAACGCCTTCGACGAGGCGCTGGGGCTGTCCCGCGTCGTCTTCCCCTACGTCGAGAACCACAACTTCTTCATCGAGCACTGGTACATGACGGTGTTCTGGAACAAGATGCGCGAGCTCGGCGAGCTGTTCGTCCGGTTCGGCTTCTTCGAGAAGGCGGACGACCTCTTCTTCCTGCGCCGCGCCGAGGTGTTCGACGCCGTCGTCGACCTGCAGATGGCCTGGTGCTCCGGCGGTGAGCCGCTCGGGCCGGACCACTGGCCGCCCGTCGTCGCCCGGCGGCGGGAGATCCACGCCGCGCTCGCCAGCTCCGCGCCACCGCCGGCCCTCGGCCCGGCCCCGGACAGGATCGTCGAGCCGATGACGATCATGCTGTGGGGGGTCACCGAGGCGCAGGTCGCCACCTGGCTCGCGGCCCAGGAGGCTGGCGAGGGCGGTGACGGCGGCCCGCGGGTGCTCACCGGGTTCGCCGGCTCGCCCGGCGTCGCCGAGGGGCCGGCGCGGGTGGTGCTGCGGCCCGGCGAGCTGGACTCGCTGCGGGACGGCGAGATCCTGGTCGCCTCGATCACCAGCCCCAGCTGGACGCCGGTGTTCGCCCGGATCGCCGGGGCGGTCAGCGACATCGGCGGGATCATGTGCCACGCCGCGATCGTGTCCAGGGAGTACGGCCTGCCCGCCGTCGTCGGCACCGGCACCGCCACGGCCACGATCCGCACCGGCGACATCGTCCGGGTCGACGGCGACACCGGCACGGTGACCATCGTCGCCCGCGCCGACGATCCCGCGGCGGTGAGCTGATGGGCGCTTCGCCCGGCCGGTTCGTCCGGTGGTTCGACGAGCTGCGGGCCGCAGACCGGCCGCTCGTCGGCGGCAAGTGCGCGAGCCTCGGCGAGCTGACCGCCGCCGGGCTCGCGGTGCCGCCCGGGTTCGCGGTCACCGTCGAGGCCTTCGCCGCGGTCGGCGCGGCCGTGGGCCTCACCGGCCCGGCGTTGCCGGACCACCCGCCGGAGGTGGCCGCCGCGCTGCTGACGGCGGCCGAGCTGCCGGCTGGCCTGGCAGACGAGGTGGTGGCGGCGTACGCCGAGCTGTGCCGGCTGACCGGCCGGGCAGCGCTCGACCTGCCCGTCGCGGTGCGCTCGTCGGCCGTCGCCGAGGACGGGGCGGCGGCCAGCTTCGCCGGCCAGCAGGAGACCTGGCTGTGGACGGTCGGCCCGGACGAGGTGCTCGCCCGGCTGCGCGACTGCTGGGCCAGCCTGTTCACCCCGCAGGCCGTCGCCTACCGGGCCAGGCTGCCGCGCGAGCGGGTGGCCGACGCCACCCGGATAGCGGTCGGCGTGCAGGCCATGGTGACCGCCGAGGTCGCCGGCGTGGCGTTCACGGTCAGCCCGCGCACCGGCGACCGCTCGGTGGTCGTCGTCAACGCCAGCTGGGGGCTCGGGCAGGCCGTCGTCGCCGGGGAGGTGACGCCGGACGAGTTCTGGCTGTCCAAGGCCGACCTGGCGGTGACCGCACGGCGGATCGCCACGAAGGCGCGTCAGTGCCGGCCGGCGCCGGACGGCCGGGGCGTGGTCATGGTCGACGTCCCGGCGGGCCGCCAGGACGCCCCGAGCCTGGACGACGCCCAGCTGCGGGCGGTGGCGGAGCTGGCGATGGCGGCCGAGCGGCACTACGGCGGCGCCCCGCAGGACGTCGAGTGGGCGCTGGGCCGCGGCCCCGACGGGGCGAGCCGGCTGTACCTGCTGCAGAGCCGCCCGGAGACGACCTGGCGGGAGCGTCTCGCCCAGGTGCGCCAGTCCCGCCCGGCCAACCCAGCCGCCAGCTACCTCGCCCTCGTCCACGCCGCCGGCGCCCGCCGGCCCGCGAGCCCGTCGGCGGACGGCTGATGGCCGGCGAGCAGCCGTCGCCCTGGGCGCAGGCGCTGGTGTGGGTCGAGCTGTTCGGCGAGCACGGCCTGACCGAGCTGACCGTCGAACGGCCGGGCCTGCGGGTCGCGCTCTCCGCATCCGCCACCGGGCCGGCCCCGGCGGCGGCGCACGAGCACGGGGCCGGCCAGCACACCGCGGCCGGCGGCCAGGCCGGCGCCGCCCAGCCGCCGGCGCCGGGCCAGGGGTTGGACCCGCCGCCGGCCGGGGCGGTGGCCGGGCCCGGGGAGCGCGAGCGGGAGCTGGTCGAGGTGACCGCGCCGATGCTGGGCGTCTTCTACCGGCGGCCGTCCCCGCAGGCGCCTCCGTTCGTCGTCGAGGACGACGAGGTCGGCCCGGACACCACCGTCGCGATCATCGAGGTGATGAAGCTGATGAACGCGGTGACCGCGGGCGTCGCGGGGCGGGTCGTCGCGGTGTGCGTCGACGACGGCGAGCTCGTCGAGTACGGCCAGCCGCTGTTCCTGCTGGAGCCGCTGGCGCCGGGGGCTGGCGGGTGACGGCCGTGCTGGTCGCCAACCGGGGGGAGATCGCCGTGCGGGTCGTGACCGCGTGCCGGCGGCTCGGGCTGTCCCCGGTGGTGGCCGTCAGCGCCGCCGACCGCGACTCGCTGGCCGCCCGGCTGGCCGACCGCGCCGTCTGCCTCGGCCCGGCCAGGGCCGCCGACTCCTACCTGCGCACTGACCTGCTCGTCCAGGCGGCGCTCGGGGTCGACGCCCGGCTGCTGCACCCGGGCT
This sequence comes from Frankia sp., assembly GCA_019689615.1. Lineage (GTDB taxonomy): Bacteria > Actinomycetota > Actinomycetes > Frankiales > Frankiaceae > Pseudofrankia. The sequence goes on from JADGHD010000207.1 coordinate 4,863, forward strand.
ACGGGTTCGCCAGCGAGCGGCCGGAGCTAGCCGCCGCCTGCGCCGAGCACGGGATCGCGTTCGTCGGCCCGCGTCCGGAGACGCTGCGGGTGCTCGGGGACAAGCTCCGTGCCCGCCAGGCCGCCGCCGAGGCCGGCCTGCCGGTCGCCCCGGGCGCCGTGGTCGCCGGCCTCAGCCAGGCGCTCGCCGCCGCCGCCGAGATCGGTTATCCCGTGCTGGTCAAGGCGGTGCACGGCGGCGGCGGACGGGGGATCACGCTCGCCCGCGACCCGGCGGAGCTCGCCCGGGTACTGCCGGTGGCCTCCGCCGAGGCCCAGGCCGGCTTCGGCGCCGAGGCGCTCTACCTGGAGCGCTGGTTCCCCGCCGCCCGCCACGTCGAGGTGCAGGTCTTCGGGGACGGCGAGGGCGGCGTGGTGGTGCTCGGCGAGCGGGACTGCTCGGTGCAGCGCCGCCACCAGAAGCTGCTGGAGGAGTGCCCGGCGCCGAACCTGTCGGCCGGCACCCGGGCGCTGCTGCGCGACGGCGCCGCCCGGCTGGCCAGCCGGCTGGGCTACCGGGGCGCCGGGACGGTGGAGTTCCTCGTCGCTGGCGACGGCCGGCCGGACGGCGGCGCGGACGAGGTGGCGTTCCTGGAGGTCAACGCCCGGATCCAGGTCGAGCACCCGGTGACCGAGGAGGCCTACGGGGTCGACCTGGTCGCCGCGCAGCTGCTGGCGGCGCTGGGGGAGCCGACCGGCCTGCCGGCGGCGCCGGGCGAGCCGAGTGGCCACGTGCTGGAGTGCCGGCTGGCCGCCGAGGACCCCGGCGCCGGGTTCCGGCCGGTCAGCGGGCGGGTCAGCCGGGTGCGGCTGCCGCGCGGGCCGGGGCTGCGGGTCGACACCCACCTCCACGACGGCTGCGTCGTCCCGCCGTACTACGACAGCCTGCTCGCCAAGATCATCGTCCGGGCGCACAGCCGGGCGACGGCGATCGAGAGCATGCGCGCGGCGCTCGCCGCGACCGAGATCGAGGGCGTGCCGACCACGGCGGCCGTGCACCAGGTGGTGCTCGACCACCCGGACTTCCGCGCCGGCCGGGTGACCACCCGCTGGCTGGAGTCGGTCTGGCCGCCGACGGCCGGCACGGACGGGCGGGTAACCGAGCCGTCGCCAGGTGAGCAGGTAACGGGACGGGTGAGATGACAGAGCACGAGACAGGGCCGCGCGGGCCCGGCGCCGCCGCGGCCGGGCCGCCGCCGCGGCGGGCGGTGCGGGTGGTCGACACCAGCACCCGGGACGGCAACCAGAGCCTGTGGGGCGCCACCGGGCTGACCACCGGGATGGTGGAGGCGCTCGGGCCGGTGCTCGACCGGGCCGGGTTCCACGCCATCGACTTCACCTCGTCCACGCACCTGGCGGTGGGCGTGCGCTGGCACCGGGAGGACCCGTGGGAGCGGGTCGCCCGGATGCGCGCGGTCGTGCGCGACACCCCGCTTTCGATGATCACGACGGGCATGCGGTTCATGTCCTGGGACCGGGCCCCCGAGGCGCTGATCCGGCTGTCGATGCGGGTGCTGGCCCGGCACGGCCTGCGCCGGGTGCAGATCGCCGAGCCGATGAACGACACGGCCGCGGCGGCCCGGGTCGCCCGGATCGCCAAGGAGGAGGGCTTCGAGCAGGTCGTGGCGGCGGTGACGTTCACCGAGTCGCCGGTGCACACCGACGACCTGTTCGGTGCGGCCGCCCGGGCGCTGGCAGCCGAGCCCGCGGTCGACGCCATCTACCTCAAGGACCCCGGGGGCCTGCTCACCCCGGAGCGGGCGGCGGCGCTGCTGCCCCCGCTGCGCGCCGCGGTCGGGGCGCTGCCGCTGGAGCTGCACAGCCACGGCACCACGGGGCTGGCCGCCCAGGTGTACGTGGTCGCCGCGCGGCTCGGGGTGGACGTACTGCACACGGCGCTCGGCGCGCTGGCCAACGGCACCAGCCAGCCGTCGCTGACCCGCCTGGTCGAGAACCTGGCCGCGGTCGGGATCGACGTCGACGTGGACCTCGACGCCCTCGCCGAGGCCGAGGAGATCATCGCCAGGATCGCCGAGGAGCAGGGCCTCGCGCCCGGCGTGCCGGTGGAGTACGACCTGCGGCCGCACGCCCACCAGGTGCCCGGCGGGATGATGGGCACGCTGCGCCGCCAGCTGGCCGAGCTGGGCCTGCCGGACGCGCTGCCGGCGGTGCTCGAGGAGACCGCGCTGGTCCGCGCCGAGCTTGGCTACCCGGTCATGGTCACGCCGTACAGCCAGTTCGTCGGCAGCCAGGCGGTGCTCAACGTGGTCGCCGCCCGCGCCGGGCAGCCGCGCTGGTCCCGGCTGCCGGACGAGGTCATCCGCTACGTCCTCGGCCAGTTCGGCACCCCGCCGGGGCCGGTCGCCGACGTGGTGCGCGAGGCCGTCGCCGCCTCGCCGCGCACCCGCGAGCTCGACGTCCCGCCCGACGAGCCGACCGTCGAGCAGCTGCGCGGGAAGATCGCCGCCGCGCTCGGCCGGCCGGCGGCTGTGGTCAGCGACGAGGAGGTCGTGCTGCGCAGCGTGCTGCCAGCCGACGCGGTGGCCGCGGTCGCCGCGGCCGGCCCCGCCCCGGCCTGGCGGTTCGACGGCCGCGGCCCGAGCGCGACGCCCGTGACCAGCGCGGCCGAGTTCGCCAGGGCGTCGCTCGCGGTGCCGGGCTGGCGGTCGCTGACGGTCACCATCGGCGACGAGCGGATCTCGCTGCGGCGGGGGGAGCCGTCGTGAAGCCCCGGCTGCCGGAGTCCGCTCTGCCCGAGCGCCTGCTGCGCCGGCTGGAGCGGATCGAGGGCGTGGTCTTCGACGTCGACGGCTGCCTGATGCTGGCCGACCAGCCCGGCGGGCACGGCGGCAGCGCGCTCGCCGGGGCGGCCGGGCTGGTGGCGGCGCTGCGCCGGGCCGGGCGGCGGGTGGTGGTGTTCACCAACGCATCCGACCGACCGCCGGCCGAGGTCGCCGCGTCGCTGCGGGCCGCCGGGCTGCCGTTCGAGGCCGCCGACGTGCTGACGCCGTCGGTGGTCGCCGCCGAGGTGGTCCGCCAGCGCTACGGCGAGGCCCCGGTGCTGGCCTTCGGCGGCTCCGGGCTGCTGGAGGTGCTCGCGGCCGGCGGGGTCCGGC
>JADGHD010000208.1 GCA_019689615.1 Frankia sp.
GGTGGGTGGGTATTTTTTTATATCAGACCGGCGCCCCGGCCGGCGCCGGGGGCGCGGCCGGGCGCCGGCGCCGGTGAAGCCTGCGCCGGCCGCGGTGGCGGCGCTCGCCGCCGCCTGGGACGCGGCGGCGGTGTTCGCGCTGTACCTGGGGCTGCACCTGGTCCTCGCCGACGCCCACCTGGATGTGGCGCTGCCGGACGAGCGGCTGGAACTGGCAGCGGGCCTCGGCCGCCTCACCGTGGAGGTCCACGCGCCGGGCGCCCTGGCGGCGGGTGAGGTCGAGCTGTCCCTGACGGTCACCGACGTCGACCTGGTACCCCGTCCGTGGCTGCGGGCGGACGTGCACCTGCGCAACGGCGACGGGCCGGTCGCGACCGTGCGCGGCCTGGCCCTGGCGGTCCGCGAACGGCCGGGGGCGCCGATCGGCCCGGACGAGGACGGGACCATCCCGGGCTTCCTGGGCCGGCGCGGCCCGGACGGGCGGCGGGCGTTGCTGGGCGAGCTGCACATGGCGCACGGCGCCCGGGGCGACCTGGCCGTCGCCTTGGGGCCGCAGTTCGCCGCGTCCATGGGTCGCCGGGCCTGCCGGCTGCCCAGCGGCGGCCTGCGGCTGGTCGACCGCTTCATGGCGGTGACCGGGCGGCGCGGCGAGCTCGGCGGGGGAGCCACCGCGGTCACCGAGTACGACTCGCCAGCCGATGCCTGGTACTACACGGACTCCCCCAGCCCGACCATGCCGAACGTCGTGCACATGGAGACCTCGTTGCAGTCCGCCCTGATGCTCGGCTACTACCTCGGCGCGACCCTGACCGACCCGGACGAGCAGTACTGCCTGCGCAACCTCGACGGCACGGCGACCGTGCTGCGCGAGGTGGACCTGGCCGGTCGCACCATCCGACAGACCTCGACCCTGCTGTCGACCACCGTGCTGACCGGGGCCGTCCTGCAGAACTTCAGGTACGAGCTGTCGCTCGTCCCGAAGGACCCCGAGGACCCCACGAGCTCCGCCGAGGCCACCGGCACCGACGGCAGCGCCGGCAGCGAGCCGTTCTACGTCGGCGAGTCCCTGTTCGGTTTCTTCAACTCCACCACGCTGGCGAACCAGAACGGCCTGGACGGCGGGGCGTTCGTCCCGACCTGGCTGGAGCGGACCCGGCCGGCGCCGGCCTCGGTCCGCACCATTGACGTGGCGGGACGCCGGGCCGCGGGCGCGCCGCTGTGCGCGACCGGGGCGATGGCGCTGCTCGACAGCGTCACCGTCGTACCCGACGGGGGCGACTTCGGCCGCGGCTACCTGCACGCCACCCGGCCCGTCGGCCCGGACGACTGGTACTTCGCCCGCCACTTCTGGCTCGACCCGGTCATGCCCGGCTCGCTCGGCGTCGAGGCGGTCATCCAGGCGCTGCAGGAGTGGATGGTCGACTCCGGCCTGCTCGACGGCCTGGCCGAGCCGCGGTTCGTCATGCCGGTCGGCCTGCCGATGACCTGGCGCTACCGCGGCCAGATCCTGGCGGATGACGGCGAGCTGACGCTGGAGGCGCACATCAAGCAGGTCCGCCGCCAGACCGGCCGGGTCCGGGTGGTCGCCGACGCCAGCGTCTGGAAGCCCGGCCTGCGCATCTACGAACTCACCGACATCGCCGCCGAGGCGCGCGGCGAAGGAGCACAGCCATGGTGACGAGCGCGTCGGCCGGCCTTGCTGCCGGCCTCCCGGCAGGTTCGCCGACCGGTTCGCCAACCGGTGGAGCCGCGGGCGAGATCCGCGCGGCGCTCGCGCGGCTGGACGCGCCGTGCGTCGTGGCTGCCGGGGCGGACGGCCGGCTGGTGGTGACCGACGACCCGGCCGCGGCGCGGGCGGCGGGCGGCCGGGTGCTGGCCGTGGCGCCGCCGACCCGGCCGGAGCGGCTCGGAGCGGCCTCCTTCCTCGCCGACCACGGGGTCGCCGCCCCCTACATGACCGGCGCGATGGCGAACGGGATCGCCTCCCCCCGGCTGGTCACGGCGCTGGCGCGGGCGGGCCTCCTGGCCTCCTACGGAGCCGCCGGGGTGCTACCGGACCGGGTGGACGCCGCCCTCGCCGAGATCCGGCGGGCGGTCGGGGACGCGCCGTTCGCCTGCAACCTCATCCACAGCCCGAACGAGCTGGAGCTGGAGCGGGCCACGCTGGCTGCCTGCCTGCGCCACCGGGTCACCTGCGTGGAGGCGTCGGCCTTCCTCGACCTGACGCCGCAGGTCGTCGCCTACCGGGCGGCGGGCCTGCGGCGCGGGCGGGACGGCGCCGCGCTCGCCGGCCACCGGGTGGTGGCGAAGCTGTCCCGCGCCGAGGTGGCCGAGCACTTCCTGCGCCCGGCGCCGGAGGCGCTGCTGCGGCCGCTGGTGGCGGCCGGCGCGATTACCGCCGAGCAGGCCGAGCTGGCCCGGGCGGTGCCGATGGCCGACGACATCACGGTGGAGGCCGACTCCGGCGGCCACACCGACCGCCGGCCGCTGTCGGTCCTGCTGCCCGAGATCATCGCCGTCCGCGACCGGGTCGCCCGGGAGCTGGGCTACCGCCGCCCGCCGCGGGTCGGCGCGGCCGGCGGCATCGGTACACCGCAGAGCGTGTTCGCGGCGTTCGCCCTGGGCGCCGCCTACGTGGTGACCGGCTCGGTGAACCAGTCCTGCGTCGAGTCGGGGCAGTCGGCGGCGGCGAAGGCGCTGCTCGGCCAGGCCGGCCCGAACGACGTCGACCTGGCGCCGGCCTCCGACATGTTCGAGATCGGCGCCGAGGTGCAGGTGCTGCGGCGCGGCACGATGTTCGCCGGCCGGGCCCGCCGGCTGTTCGAGCTGTACCGGGCGTATGACGGGCTCGAGCAGCTGCCCGCCGCCGACCGGGACTGGGTCGAACGGTCGGTGCTGCGCCGGTCCGTGGACGACGTGTGGGCCGACACGGTGGACTACTTCGCCCGCCGCGACCCGGAGCAGATCGCCCGCGCCGAGGGCAACCCGAAGCGGCGGATGGCGCTGGTGTTCCGCTGGTACCTCGGCCTGTCGTCGAGCTGGGCGATCTCGGCGGCGCCCGACCGGGTCACCGACTACCAGATCTGGTGCGGCCCGTCCCTGGGCGCCTTCAACGCCTGGGCGGAGGGCAGCTACCTCGCCGACGTCGAGCGGCGCAGCGTGGTCGACGTCGCCCGCGAGCTGCTGACCGGCGCCGCCTACGCGAGCCGCGCCGCGGCGTTGCGCTTCGCCGGGGTGCGGCTGCCCGCCGCGGCCGCGACCTACCGGCCCCCGGCGGTGGCGCCGGCGGCCGGGTCGCCGCGGTCGCTCGCGCTGTCCGGAGGCACGCGATGACGGCCGTCCCGGGAACGGCTCCGGCCGCCGGCCCGCACACCGGGCGGCCTGCCGGCCTGGCCGCCGGAGCAGGCGAGGACCCGGACCGGCTGGGTTGGCACCTGTGCGGCGGCTGCCGCGCCCTGCTCTACGGCAAGCGCTTCCTTGCCCTGGCACGGGTGTGCCCGACCTGCGGCTGGCACGCCCCGCTGACCGCCCCGCAGCGCCTGGCGCAGCTGCTGGACCCGGGATGGGACGAACTGCCCGTCCCGCGGCCGGCCCAGGCCGACCCGCTCGGGTTCGTCGACTCCGAGCCGTACCCGGACCGGGTCGCCCGCGCCCGCGCCCGCACCGGGCTGGACGAGGCCGTGGTCTGCGCGCGGGGCAGCATCGACGGCGCGCCGGTGGTCGTCGCCGTGCTGGACTTCCGCTTCCTCGGCGGCAGCCTCGGCTCCGCGGTCGGCGAGTCCATCACCCGGGCGGGGGAGACCGCGCTGGCCGAGCGGGTGCCGCTGCTGCTGGTGACGTCGTCCGGCGGCGCGCGCATGCAGGAGGGCCTGTTCTCCCTCATGCAGATGGCCAAGACCAGCCAGATGCTGGGCCGGCTGGACGCCGCCGGGGTGCTCACCGTCTCGCTGGTCACCGACCCGACCTTCGGCGGGGTGGCGGCATCCTTCGCGACCCTGTGCGACGTCATCATCGCCGAGCCGGGCGCGCGGCTCGGTTTCGCCGGTCCCCGCGTCATCGAGCAGACCATCCGGCAGACCCTGCCCGCCGGCTTCCAGACTGCCGAGTTCCTGCTGGAGCACGGCATCATCGACATGATCGTCCCGCGCGGCGATCTGCGCGCGACCCTGTCCCGGCTGCTGGCCGTCGTCCGGGCCGGCGGCCGTCCGGCGGACCGTCGGCCGACCGGCGACAATGCCGACTCAGCGGTTCCAGCCGACTCAGCGGGTCCAGCCGACTCAGCCGGTTCAGCCGGCCTGATCGGATTGGACACCGACGGGACCGACCGCGCCGGGACGGCCGAGGCCGTCATCACCGACCCGCTGCGGCTCGCGCCGAGCCACGCCTGGGACGCCGTGCGGGGCGCCCGCGCGCTGGGCCGGCCGACCACGCTGGACCTGATCTCGCTGCTGCTGGACGACTTCAACGAGCTGCACGGCGACCGGGCCTCGGCCGACTGCCCGGCCATCGTCGCCGGCCTCGGCCGGCTCGGCGGAACCGGCGTGGCGGTGATCGGCACGCAGAAGGGCCACACCGTCAAGGAACTGGCCGAGCGCAACTTCGGCATGCCCAGCCCGGCCGGCTACCGCAAGGCGGCGCGGGTGATGCGGCTGGCCGCGAAGCTCGGCCTGCCGGTGGTCACGTTCATCGACACCGCGGGCGCGCATCCCGGCATCGAGGCCGAGCAGCGGGGGCAGTCCGTCGCCATCGCCGAGAACCTGCGGCTGATGGGATCGCTGCCGGTTCCAGTGGTCGCGCTGGTGACCGGGGAGGGCGGCAGCGGCGGCGCGCTCGCGCTGGCGGTCGCCGACCGGGTCCTGATGTGCGCGGGCGCGGTGTACTCGGTGATCAGCCCGGAGGGCTGCGCGGCGATCCTGTGGAAGGATCCGGCCGCGGCGCCGAGGGCCGCCGAGGCGCTGCGGGTGGACGCCCGCCAGCTGCTCGGAATGCGGATCGTCGACGGCGTGGTGCCCGAGCCCGAGGGCGGCTCCGCCGCCGACCCGGTGCACGCCGCCGCCCTGGTCGGCGCGGCGCTGCGGGCGGTGCTGGCGGAGCTGACCCCGCTGGGCCCCGCCGACCTCGTTGCCGGCCGGTGGGCCAGGTTCCGCCGCTTCGGCGCGCCCGCCGGCGACTTCGACGGTTCGGAACCAGGGAGGCTGCGGATCGACTGACCTCCACCGGCGAGCCTCTGCCGGGGAGCCCCGGCCCGGGATCCGTCCAGAAACCATCGACCCGGACGCGCATCCCGCAGTCCCAGCCCAGACGTGCCAGCACGAGAACCGGAACCCGCCAGACCCGAGAAACCGACCGACCGGCCCTCTAACCACGGAGTTGTTCGATGAGCACGACCACGACAGTGAGCCGGAACGGCGCCGTCTCGGCCGGCGCAGGCCATCCGGCCGATGGCCGCGGCCAGTCCGACCTCCATCTCGACCCCGTTCCCGGCCCGCTCTCGGCGCCGGCATCCGTGCTGGGCGCCGGCCAGGCAGCGGACCTGGACAGCGTGCTCACCGCGGTGCGGCACAACGCGCTGGCGCTGTGCGCGGATGCCGATCGGCCACCGGCCCGTCTCCGGGTCGCCGTCGGCGCCATCACAGTGGAGCTGAGCTGGGCGCCCGACGCCCCGGCCGCCTGGGACCTCGGCGAAGCGGGGTGGCTGGCGACCGCCCGCATGCCCCTCCCGGCGCCTGCGGCACCCCCGGCGGGAGTGCCGGCGCCGCGGACGGCGGTCACCGGCGTCCCGGCAGGCCCGGGCGTCCCGGCAGGCTCGGTGGGGACGGGAGCGGTCGGCGCGACAGCGGATCCCCGCAGGTCCGCCGCCGGCTCTCCGCCGGTGCCCGCGGCGGCTGACGCCGAGGCCGGGCTGACCTACGTCACCGCGCCGAGCGTCGGCGTCTTCTACCACGCGCCCGAGCCGGGAGCGCGGCCGTTCGTCCGGGTCGGCGACATGGTCAGGGCGGGCCAGCAGGTCGCGATCCTGGAGGTGATGAAGCTGATGATCCCCATCGAGGCGGACACGGCCGGCCGAGTCGTCGAGGTGTGCCACCCGGACGCCACGTCCGTGGAGTACGGCGAGCGGCTGTTCGCGATCGCGCCCGCGGGCGCCGCCACGACCACCTCCGCCGCCTGATGGTCCGGACCGTCCTGATCGCCAACCGGGGCGAGATCGCGCTGCGGGTCCTGCGCACCTGCCGGGAGCTGGGCCTGCGCACGGTGGCGGTCTACTCCACCGACGACCGGGACTCGGCCGTGGTGCGCCAGGCCGACGCCGCCGTCCACATCGGCCCCGGCCCGGCGGCGCGCAGCTACCTGAACATCCCGGCCGTCATCGAGGCGGCCCGGCTCGCGAAGGCCGACGCCGTCCATCCCGGCTACGGCTTCCTCTCCGAGAACCCCGACTTCGCCGAGGTGTGCGAGTCCGAGGGGCTCACCTTCGTTGGCCCGCCCGCGCACGTGATGGAGAAGCTGGGCGACAAGGCCGTCGCCCGGGACCTGATGGTGTCCGCCGGGCTGCCGCTGCTGCCCGGCAGCCGCACCTCGCTGGACCGAGCCGAGGAGGCCCGGGCGTTCGCGGACTCCATCGGCTACCCGGTCATCATCAAGGCCGCGGCCGGCGGCGGTGGGCGCGGGATGCGGGTCGTGTCCCACGCCGAGGAGTTCCTGCGCGCCTACACCGAGACCCGCGCCGGGGCGCAGGCCGTCTTCGGTGACGGGCGGGTGTACGTGGAGCGGTACCTGCCCTCTGCCCGGCACGTGGAGATCCAGGTGCTGCTCGACCGGTACGGCAACGGGGTGCACATGGGCGCCCGCGACTGCTCCGTACAGCGCCGGCACCAGAAGCTCGTCGAGGAGACCCCGGCGCCGGCCCTGCCCGCGGACCTGCTGGCGGAGATGGGTCAGGCCGCGCTGCGCGGCGTGGCCTCCGTCGGCTATGTGGGGGCCGGCACCGTGGAGTTCCTCGTCGATCCCGGCCGCGCCTACTACTTCATGGAGGTCAACTGCCGGCTGCAGGTGGAGCATCCGGTGACCGAGCTGGTGACCGGTGTCGACCTGGTCGCCGAACAGCTCGCGATCGCAGCGGGGGAGAAGCTCGGCATCACCCAGGACTCGCTCGCCATGCGCGGCGCGGCGCTGGAGTGCCGCATCAACGCCGAGGACCCGGAGCGGGACTTCGCCCCCACACCCGGCCTGATCGAGGAATGCCACCTGCCCGCCGGGCCGTTCGTGCGCGTCGACAGCCATGTCTTCGCCGGCTACCGCGTTCCGGCCCGGTACGACTCGCTGCTGGCGAAGCTCGTGGTGTGGGCCCCGGACCGGGAGGGGGCGCTGCGCCGGATGCGCGCCGCGCTCGCCGAGGTGCGCCTGGCCGGCCCCGGCCTCGCCACCACGGTGCCCTTCCTGCGCCGCGTGCTCGACGACCGCCGCTTCCAGACGGCGACCCACGACGCGTCCCTGGTCGCCCAGCTCATGGCCGACCAGTGAGGCTCACGGCCGACCGGTGACGACCCGCAGGAAGCGCCGCGCCGCCCGACGGCTGTGCGGGGTGCTGGCGCGCCGTGCTCGCCGGCGCGTTTCGGACGGGCGACCCGGCGTCGGTGGCGGGCCGAGCGGCGGCCCCCGCTACGGCGTTTCGCCGGCTCCGACGGGGGTCTCGTGGGCCTCTTGTTTCGGTGGCCGAACTCGGCTCAGCTCGGACGCCGGCTTGGCCGCGGCTGGGTCGGGGCTGAGGGTGCGCCAGAGGAACTCGTAGGTGAGGGCCGACTTGTGGGCCAGTTGTTCGTTGTCGGCGGCGCCGCCGTGGCCGCCCTCGATGTTCTCGTAGTAGCGGACGTCGTAGCCGAGTTCGCGCAGGAGGGCGGTCATCTTCCGGGCGTGGCCGGGGTGGACGCGGTCGTCCCTGGTCGAGGTGGTGAGCAGCGTTGGCGGGTAGGGGCGGCCGGGGCGGACGTTCTGGTAGGGGGAGTACTCCTTGAGGA
>JADGHD010000209.1 GCA_019689615.1 Frankia sp.
CGCCCCAGCCGGGCGACCCCGGCCCGGGCCAGCTCCGCCGGGCCGCGGCCGTCCGCAAGCTGTGCTCCCGGCCGTCGGTGCTCGCCGCAGCGCCGCCCGGCGGGCCAGCCGGCCGGGCCGAGGCGCTCGTCACCGGCGAGGGCGGTGCCGGGCTGGCCGGCGGGTTGGGGCCCGCCGGCCGCTGGAGTCGGCATCCGCTGGGGCACTGACCGCAGTTCGGGCACTGACGAAGTTCCTCACGTGATGGGCGCGGCGGGGGCCGGGGTTCGACCAGAGGGCCGGCGGGCCGGCTCCCGGGGACGGCCGCCGCCCTGCCCTGGCCACCGGCCGCCCGGCGGGCGTGTTTGGCCGGACGGGACAGCCAGGACGAGGTGGCACCGGCCGGGGCTCGACCGACTGAGCACCATTTGTCATCAGGCGATCGCTGATTGTAGTTCAGTGGCCCGGTTGACCGGCGCGCCCGATCGCCGTGTCGGCGAGAACCGGCTGCGGATCAGACGTAGTTGCGTATTATTCGCAACTACGATGTCTTGCTGATCCGGTCCGCGGGCCACAACCCTTGGGCTTGGGTAGCAGCCCCTTGGGCTTGGCGCCACAGCCCCTCGGGGCTGGATCACTGTCCACTGGGCCAACGCGGGTGTGCCCGCCGGTCTCGAGCGGGTGTGCCGCTCGGCCGGAGCGGGCGGGAGGGGGTCCAATGCACATTCCCGACGGGTTCATCGACGCGCCGACGTCCGCCGCCTTCGGCGTGGTCGCCGCCGCCGGGGTTGGCTACGCGGTGCGCCGGGCCAGCGCCGAGGCCGAGGACCAGGTCGTCCCGCTGGCCGGGCTGTGCGCCGCGTTCGTCTTCGCCGGCCAGATGCTCAACTTCCCGGTGGCCCTGGGCACCAGCGGCCACCTGATCGGCGGCACCCTGGCCGCGGTGCTGGTCGGGCCGTGGCTGGGAGCGATAGCGATCGCCGTCGTCCTGCTCGTCCAGGCGTTGTTCGCCGACGGCGGGCTGACGGCGCTCGGGCTCAACATCACCAACATGGCGGTCATCGGCGCGCTCGGCGGCTACCTGCTGTTCCGGCTGGCCCTGCGGCTGCTGCCGGCGCGGCTGCCGTCGGTCCCGGTCGCGGCCGGCATCGCCGCGTTCGTGACCGTCCCGCTGGCCGCCGCCGGCTTCGTCGCCGAGTTCGCCCTGGGCGGCACGGTGGACCTGCCGCTCGGCGGGGTCCTCGGCTCGATGGTCGGGGTGCACGCGCTGATCGGCGTCGGCGAGGCGGTCATCACCGCCGCCACGGTCAGCCTCGTGATCGCCACCCGTCCCGACCTGGTGTACGGCGCGCGGCACCTGGTGCGCCAGGCCCCGCTGGAGATCCGGCCGTCCGCCGTCCGCGCCCCGTCCACCGCGGGCCAGCCGGCGGACGGGTAGCCCCCGCCACCGCGGCTTGCGCCCGCGTGCCCGGGTGGTCCGGGCAGACCCGATGGACCTGACGGAAAGGAAGGTGGCCTCGTGCCGGACCCCATCCCTGCCGACCCGCCGCCACCGCCGGCCGCGGACACCGCTGTGGCGCCGGCCGCCGCTGGCCGGCAGCCAGCGCGCCGCGCCAACCGGCTCTTTCTGGTGGCCGGGCTGTTCGTGGCGTTCGTGCTCGCCGCGTTCGTGTCCGGCTTCGCCAGCAGCTCGCCGGACGGGCTGGAGAAGGTCGCCGAGGACAAGGGCTTCCTCGAGCAGGGGCGCGACCACGCGTTCTCGGACTGGCCGATCGCCGACTACGCCGTCTCCGGCATCGGCAACGAGCGGCTCGCCGGTGGCCTGGCCGGCGTCATCGGGGTGACCATCACCTTCGCCGTGGGCGGCGCGCTGGTCTTCGCGGTGACCCGGCTGCGCCGCCGCCGGCACCCGGCCAGGACATGACCGGCGCCACCCGGCCCGGGCGCGGGCAGCGGCCGTGAGCGGGGCGCACGCCGTCGCGGCGCCGGTCGGCGGCATCGAGCGCTGGCGGCCACGCGCGTCCGTGCTGACCAGGCTGCCAGCCGAGGTCAGGATCGCGGCGACGTTCGGCTACGTGGTCACGGTGGTGCTCACCCCGATCACCGCGGTCTGGGCGTTCGCCGCGCACGCCGCCGTGGCCGTCGCCGTCGGGGCGCTGGGCCGGGTCCGGCCGCTGGCCGCCGCCCGCCGGATGCTGATCGAGCTGCCGTTCCTGGCGTTCGCCGTGGCGCTGCCGTTCGTCGTGGCGGGGGAGCGGACCGAGTTCCTGGGGCTGACGGTCTCCCGCGACGGCCTGCACCAGGCGTTCGGCCTGATGGCCCGGGCCACCCTTGGCGTGGGGCTGGTCATCGTGCTGGCGGCGACCACGCCGGCCCGCGAGCTGCTGACCGGCCTCGCCCGGCTGCGGATGCCCCCGGTCATCGTCGCGGTGGCCTCGTTCATGGTCCGCTACAGCACGCTGATCGTCGACCAGCTGCACCGGATGTCCGTCGCCCGCGCCGCCCGCTGCCACCGACCGCGGACCATCGCGTCGACCCGGGTCCTCGCCGCCGCGCTCGGGTCGCTGTTCATCCGCTCCTACGAGCGCGGGGAGCGGGTCCACCTGGCGATGCTGGCCCGCGGCTACACCGGCCAGCTACCCGAGGGCCTGCCCCGCCCGCCGGCCCGCCCGGCCGACTGGGCGGTCGGCGGGCTGTTCGTCACCGTCGGCGCCGCCATCGCGCTGGCCGGCTGGGCCGGCGCCGGAGGTGGCTGGTGAGGCTGGGACGCCGCCGGCCCGGCCGGCCTCCGGGGCAGGCCGCGGGCCCGGCGGGCGCCGCCAGCTCGACGACGGCTGCCGCTGGTCCGACGGGTGCCGCGGGCCCCACCCGCGCCCTCGGCAGCACGCGGGATGGTGCCGGCCCCACGGGCGCCGCCGGTGGCCGCGCGGGTGGCGCTGCGAGCCCCGCCGACGCCGCGTTCGGCGCCACGACCGCGGCTGGCGGGCCGGTGGCGTCGCCGGACGGTTCGTCGTCCGACGGCGTGCCGCCGTCGATCGACGTGCGTGGGCTGGCGTTCGCCTACCCGGACGGGCGGCAGGTGCTGTTCGGGGTCGATCTCCAGATCGCTCGCGGGGAGCGGGTCGCGCTGCTCGGGCCGAACGGGGCGGGCAAGACCACGCTGGTGCTGCATTTCAACGGCATCCTGCGCGGCGGGGCCGGCGAGGTCCGCATCGGCGGGCTGCCGGTCGGGCCGGGCACCCTGCCAGAGATCCGCCGCCGGGTGGGGCTGGTCTTCCAGGACCCGGACGACCAGCTGTTCATGCCCACCGTCGGCGAGGACGTCGCCTTCGGCCCGGCCAACCTCGGGCTGCGCGGCGCGGAGCTGGCAGCCCGGGTGGACGAGGCGCTGGCCGCCGTCGGCCTGTCCGGCCACCGCGACCGGCCGCCGCACCACCTCAGCCTGGGGGAGCGGCGGCGGGCGGCGTTGGCGACCGTGCTCGCGATGCGTCCCGAGGTGCTCGTGCTGGACGAGCCGTCGTCCAACCTCGACCCGGCCGGCCGGCGCGAGCTCGCCGAGATCCTGCTCGGCCTGGACGTGACGCTGCTGATGGTCACCCACGACCTGCCGTACGCGCTGCAGCTGTGCCCGCGCTCGGTGGTGCTCTCCGGTGGGGTGGTCGGCGCCGACGGGCCGACCCGCCGGCTGCTCGCCGACACGGAGCTGCTGGCCAGGCACCGGCTGGAGCTGCCGTACGGTTTCGACGCCCGCGCGATGCTGACCGAAAGTGATGTCTCGCTAACTTAAGGTGGTCGCATGGCGACCTCGGGGGTGGACACCGACCTGCGCGGCGGCGGCGAGCCCGCGGACCCGCGCCGCTCGGCCGGGCTGACCGACCCGATGGCCGACGAGGGGCCGGCAGCGCCCGAGGCCGACGCGCCGGGGGAACCCGGGGAGCCGGGTGAGCTGGCTGAGCCGGATGAGCCGGGCCGGCGCCGCGCCACCCGGGGTGCCATCAACCTGGCCGCCCGCGGGGTGGGGGAGCTGCTCATCACCGCCGGCGTGCTGGTCGCGCTGTTCCTCGGCTACCAGCTGTGGGTCACCGACCTGCTGCAGGCGCGCACCCAGGCGCGGCTGCACGACAAGCTGACCGAGACCTGGTCCGAGCCCGCGACGCCGGCGCCGGCCGAGCCGGAGGAGCTGCCGCCCGCGGTCCGGCCCGACCCGGCACCCGGCGAGGGCTTCGCCGTGCTGCGCATCCCCCGGTTCGGCGACGACTACGCGCCGGTCATCGTCGAGGGGGTCACCGACGCGGCACTACGGGACGGACCGGGCCATTACCCCGGAACCGCCATGCCGGGAGAAATCGGGAACTTTGTTGTCTCCGGTCACCGGACCACATACGGCAAGCCGTTTGACCGGCTGGACGAGCTGAAACCGGGCGACCCGATCGTCGTCGAGGTCCAGGACCGTTACTACGTGTACAGAATGACCAGGTCCGAGGTGGTGACGCCGGACCGGATCGACGTCATCGAGCCGGTGCCGGAGCAGCCGGGAGCCGCCCCGACCGAGGCCGCCATCACGATGACGACCTGTCATCCCAAGTTCTCGGCCAAGAACCGGCTCATCGTCTTCGGCGAGCTCGACAAGACCGTCATGAAAACGCCGGGCGGCGCGGTGCCGTTCCAGGGCGGGGAGGTCTGACGTGTACGGCTGGATCTACCGCCACCTGCCCGGGCCGACCCCGGTGCGGGCCCTGCTGGCCGTCCTGCTGGCCCTGGCGGTCGTGGCTCTGCTGTTGTTCGTTGTCTTCCCGGCCGTTGAGCCCCACCTGCCGCTGACCGGGGTCACGGTCCGCGGCTGATGGCCGTCGCCAGGCCCCCGCGCGGCCGTCGCGGGCACGGCCCGGCCGCGCGCGGCATGGCCGGGGGTGGCGAGCGACTTTCCCCGGAGTTACTCCTGTTGGTTTCCCGGTGGCTGTTCAGTGGTGCGCCGTTGATTGTTCGTGCCGATCTGGCCGACGCCCGGCGCCCGGGTGCGCGGGTTTGGTGGCGCGGCGGTGGCCCGCGGGAAAGAGGCCACTTGGTGGCATTTCTGTGCGCGCCGCGGCAGATACCCATGACTAGCAGGGAAAAGCGGCCGAGCCGGCCAGTGGAGACAACGCCCGTGTCCCCTCCGGAGGGGAAATCTGACATCCATGAATCGCCCCGATTCGGATAGCCTCACGGGCCATGCGGCGTGTGGTCGGACAGCGTGGACCGGCACGAACCGCCCGATCCACCGACGTGGACGGGCGGCCCGGCCACCGGCCCACATGTGCTCGTCGCCGTGTGGGGGAGTCGTCCCAGCACGCGATTCCGCTGGAGAAATCCTTCGTGGGGGGACCAATGCAGGGGCGATGCCGGGAGCCGCGTGACCAGCGCGTGACCCGTCCATGATGCTCACCAGGGCTGACGGCCCCGACGTGCCCGGGGCCGCGGCGGCGGCGACGGACACGGGGCCACCCGCCGCGGCGGCCGAGGTGGCCGTGGACGACGCCGCGGGCGAGCCGGTCCAGACGGACCCGGCGCTGCTCGCGGGGCCCACGGCGGTCGTCGCCGCTCCGGTGGGCCCGCCGCCGGCCGTTCCCGGCGCCGCCGCGGCACCGGCCGAGGCCGCGCCGCCAGCCGCCGGGAAGAGTGTGGCCGCCGGAACCGGAGACGCCACCGGCTCAGGCGACGTTGCCGGGATTGGCGCCGCCGCCGTGATGGGCGACGCCGCCGCGCCCGCGGCTGCCTCAGCCCCGGCGGGTCGCGGCACCGGGCGCGCGGACGCCATCACGGTCACCGTCGCATCCACCGCGCTCGCGCGCCTGGCCGCCGCGGTCGCGGGCGCGGCCCAGCCGGCGCCGGCACGGGCCACCGCACCGGCACCAGCCAGCGACACCGCCTTCGCCAACTGGCCGATGCTCCTGTCGCTGGACGGTGCCAGCACCGCCCCGATGCCGCGCCGCTCCAGGAACCGCCGCCGGCGACCGGCCACCGCGACCAACCAACCGGCCGACCAACCGGTGACCGAGCCGTCCATGGCCGCGGCCTCGCCCGATCCGGCGGCCGACGAGCCGCCCGCAGCGGCGGCACCCGTCACCAGGCTGCCTGTGGCGCAGCCACATCTGGCCCTGGTCGACACCGCGCTGCCGGCCACCGCCGACGCCAGGCGCGAGGCGCCAGGCGAGGCCGGCCCGCGCAGTGCGCCAGACGCCGCGGTGCCCGGCTCGCCGGGGACAACGGTGGTCGCGCGCACCAGAGCCACGTCCGGGGCCGAGGGCCAGGCGACCCAGGACGGGCCCAGGAACCGGCCAGCGACGCCGGCGCGGGAGCCGGCCGGGCAGCCGGCGCCGCCCGCCCTGTCCCCCGCGGCGCGCCCGCCGGCCCCCCCCCCCCTGCCCGGCGGGCCCGGGTACCCGGCCGTGGCGCTGCCGGCCGCGCGGCCGGTGCCGACCGGGCCGACGATGACGCTGGTGGCGGCCATGGCGGGGCTCGTCGTCCTGTTGCTGGCCGGGCTCGCCCTGGCGGCGGCCCGCGGCTGGTTCGGCTCCGGCTGGTCGGCCGTGGCCGGGTTCGTCGGCTCGCTCGTGATCGCCAGCCTGCTGCTCGTGCTGGTGGCCCGCGCCCGGCCGCTGCTGCGCCGGTTCCGCGGCCGCGACGAGCTGACCGGTCTCGTCGCCCGCCGCGCCTTCCTCGACGCCGCGGCCCGGGTCGTCGGCGGCGCGGAGCACCGGGCGCGGGAGGCGACCCGGGCGGCGCTGGTCCTCGTCGACCTGAACCGGTTCCGCGAGATCAACAGCGTGCTCGGGCACGAGAGCGGCGACCGGCTGCTCGTCTTCGTCGCCCGCCGACTGCGCACGCTGCTGCGCCCGGCGGATTTCGCCGCCAGGATCGGCGGCGACGAGTTCGCGGTGCTGCTGCGCAACGCCGGCCCCGGGCGGGCCGAGGTGTTCGCCGCCCGGCTGCGCGAGGCGCTGCGGGTGCCGGTGCTGCTGGCCGACATGCCGGTGCAGCCCGAGGTCAGCGTCGGCATCGCCTACGCCCCGGCGCACGGGCGGGGCGTCGGCGAGCTGCTGCGTCACGCCGAGGCGGCGATGGACGAGGCCAAGCGGACCCGGGCCGGCCAGCACACCTACCAGCGCCACCGGCACGCCCCGCCCGGCCGGGCCCGGCTGCGGCTGCGCGCCGAGCTGCGTGGGGCGCTGGAGGAGGGCCAGATCGAGCTGCGCTACCAGCCGAAGGCGAACCCGCGCACCGGGCGGGTGGCCGGCGTCGAGGCGCTGGTCCGCTGGCGGCACCCGCGGGAGGGGCTGCGCGGGCCGGGGGTCTTCCTGCCGGAGATGGAGCAGGCCGGGCTGATGCCGATGCTCACCCGCCAGGTGCTGGAGCTGGCGCTCGCCGACTGCGCCGCCTGGCGGGCCGCCGGGGCCGAGCTGTCCGTCTCGGTCAACGTGCCGCCGTCGGTCATCGACGACCCGAACTTCGTCAACGTCGTGCGCGACGCGCTCGACCGGCACGGCCTCGCCCCGTCGGCCCTGGTCGTCGAGGTGACCGAGGAGGCGCTGATCACGATCCGCGAGCGGGCCAGGTCAACGCTGTCGGCGCTGCGCGGCCTTGGGGTGCGGGTCAGCCTGGACGACTACGGCACCGGCTTCTGCTCGCTGGCCTACCTGCACGAGCTGCCGGCCGACGAGGTCAAGATCGACCAGCGGTTCCTGCGGGTCATGCACCGCGACCCGTCCGCGGCCGAGATCGTGCGCTCGACCGTGTCGTTGGCGCACGCCCTCGACCTGAAGATCGTCGCCGAGGGCGTGGAGACCCGCGCCGTCTGGCAGGCGCTCGCCAGCTGGCGCTGCGACGAGGTGCAGGGCTACTTCGTCTCCCCGCCGCTGGCCGGCGGCCGGGTGCTGGACTGGCTCGCGGACTGGAGCCGCCGGGTGTCCCGCCGGGCGCCCGCCCCGGTGGTGCCCCCGTCGCCGCGCGACCCCCGCCCCGCGCGCCGGGGCCGCCCCGGGGG
>JADGHD010000210.1 GCA_019689615.1 Frankia sp.
GTCCATCGCCGCCCGGCCCCGGCGCACCCCCGTTCGCCTCGGCCAGGGCTCGCGCGGCCCGGGCCGAGGCGCCCGTCCTCACCGCGCCGTCGGTCTGCGGCCCCGGCGCCGACCCGCCGGCCGCCCGCGGCGGGTGGTCGCCGGTGTCCTGGCACAGCGTGTCGGCGCGGCGGTCGAAGGCGGCTGCTGCGGCGCGCAGCTCGGCGATCCGCGCGAGGCGGGCGACCATGCTGATCGCCAGCGAGTCCGGCTGCTGGGCGAGCGCGCCGACGCCGGCCATGGCGAAGCCGATGACGAGCTCGGCGGCGGCTGGCCCGATCCGGTTGGCGAGCGCGGCGTGCAGCCGGGGCTGGCTGTCGACCAGCGAGACGAGGCCGACCACCGCCCGGGGCACCCGGGGCAGCCGGGTCAGCCGCCCGCCCAGTGCTGCGGTGAACGCCGCGGCGTCGACGGCGAGCGCCACGGTCTCGGCGAGCACCGGGTCCTCGTCCGCCGGGTGCGGGGAGACCCGCGTGCCGGCGGCCCTCGCGGCGGCTGGCCGGGCGGGCGTGGCGCCCCCGGCCGCGGTGGCGAGCGCGTGCTCGGCGTCGGCGACCGTCTCGACGAGGTCCGCGACGTCCACCTGCTCGCCGTCGAAGGCGACCAGCACCCGGCCGAGGCCCTCCTCCACCTCGGCCCACTGCACGCCGCGCAGTTCGCGCAGTGCCCGGCACACCGCGGCGTGCGCGGCCGCGCCGCCGGTCCTGGCCGGGCCGAGCAGCTCGATGTGCGCGTTGCCGTCGTCGTGCCACACCGACCGGGGCCGGCGGCCGGGCCGAGCCAGCTCGTGCCGCAGCGCCCGCGCCGCCCGGCGGACGACCGGCGGCGGGTCCGGCAGCGGCAGTCGCGGCACGGGCGGCAGTGGCAGCCGCGGGGCCGGCAGCGCGGCCATGGCCCGGCCCGCCTGCGCGGGCAGCCGCCAGGCGGCCTCGGCCAGCCTGCCTATCCGGGGGAGCGCCGGCCGGCTGGCCGGCTGCGATGGCCGGGTGGGCACCCGTCAGGCGCGCGCGGCGCGGGCGGTGCGGTGGCCGTTGTGCCCGTGGTCGTGGTGTGGGAACAGATGCCAGGCGCTCTCCGGCACGGCCGTCGCCTCCGGCCGGGTGTGCTGGGCGACCCAGGTGCCCGCCGCGACCGCCGCGGCCACCGGCCACTCGACCAGCTCGAGCGCGGCCAGCGCACCGAGCCCCAGGTAGTAGGCGGTCTTGCGGGGCGAGGGCAGCCGCAGCGGGCCCAGCCGCCAGCCGGGCTCGGCCTGCTCGTCCTCCTCGCGGACGCCGGCCGCCGCCCCGGCGCCCGCGGCCGTCGGCTGCTCGTGGTAGTGCGGGTGCGGGCGGGGCAGCCCCAGGCTGGCGTGCAGGAACGGCAGCCGGATGGAGGCGCCGATGGCCTCGTGCTCGGTCTCGCGGGCGACCGCGTCGGCGACGCCGCGGCGGTACCACTCCTCGGCGACCTCGGCCATCTCCGGCGGGAGCCCGGGCAGCTCCGGCTTGTCGGCGGCGGAGGTCGCGGACCGGGCGACGCGGCCGCGCGCCGCCGGCCGGGTGCCCGCCGGGCGGGTGCCGGCCGGGCGGGTGGCTCGCCCGGAGCTGGCCGCGGTGGTCCCGTTGCTGCTGGACGTCGTCGCTCGCGCCCTCGCCGGCATGCCCGCGCTCCTTCCACCCACCACTGACTACTCTGTGTAGTCAAACTCGCACCCGTGTGTACCACGGATTGCGCGGGGTCACCAGGCAGGCCGGCTACAGCGAGTGCGCGAAGCCGTCGACGAGCAGCCGCAGCGAGCGGTCGAGGATCTCGGTGAGCTCGGCCCCGGGCTGGGTCAGCCACTGCTCGTAGCCGGCGACCGCGACCCCGAGGAACGCCCAGGCCACGGCCTGCGGCACGAGGTCGGTCACGGCCCGGCCGGTCCGCTCGGCGACGAACTCGGCGACCACCTCCCGCCAGCGGCGGTAGCGCAGCGTCGAGTGCGCCTGCAGCGCCGGGGTGCCCAGGATCAGCGCCATCCGGCGCCGGTGCCAGTCGGCCTCGCTCGGCGGGTAGGTGTTGAAGTCCAGGATCGCACGGTGCAGGGCGGCGAGCACCGGGGTCTGCGGCGGCGTGGCCGCCAGCGCGGCCCGCATCCGCTCCAGGTGCGCGTCGAAGTCCCCCCAGGCGACGTCGTTCTTGGACTGGAAGTAGCGGAAGAACGTGCGCCGGCCGATCCCGGCGGCGGCCGCGATGTCGTCGACGGTGGTCGCGTCGAACCCCCGCTCGTCGAAGATCAGCAGCGCCTGGCGGGCCAGCTCCGCCGCGGTGGTGGCCGGTCGCCGCCCGGCCCGGCCAGCGGCCGGCGCGCCGCCGTCCGCTGGCGCTGCCTCCGCGGGCGGCGCGTCCGGCGGTTCGGTGCCGCCAGGCCCCCCGGGCCGGTCCTGGGCGCCCGCGTGGCCCATGGCGGCCGGTCCCCGCGCCGCCGTGGTCACGCCACCCCCCGCGCGGCGTCCAGTGGTTGCATTCGCCGCACCCCTTCCATCTGACACCGAGTGCCAATATGCTGCGGCACAACCCCGGAAACAGTGACACTGCGTGCCACTAGCTCCGGGGCTGCTGGTCTCGCTCAGTGTTCCAGGAGATGACCAGTGCTGTTGAGATTCGACGAGCATGACCGCATGGCCTGGAGGGGTGCGTTGGTGACGTCCGGTGGGCGTAGCCGAGGCCGCGGCTGGCAGGGCCCCCGGCCGATCCCCGGCCGGGCAGTGGCCCCGCGCACGGGAACGGTGAGCCGGTGACCACCACGGCAGACGGTCGCGACGGCGCGGCGGCCTCGCTGCTCGCCGAGCCGTTCGCGCTGCGTGGGCACACGGCGCCGGCCCGGGTGCTGTTCGGGCCGCACGAGACCAACCTGGCCCGCCGCCGCGCCATCGCCGACCGGCACGTGGCCTACTACGCCCGCCGCGCCGCCGGCGGCGCGGGCGTGATCGTCACCGAGACGGCGTCGGTCACCGCCGACGACTGGCCGTACGAGCGGGCGCCGCTGGCCGCCGACTGCGCGCCCGGCTGGGCCGAGCTCGCCGCCGCCGTCCGCCCGTACGGCACGGTCGTGCTGGCCGGGTTGGGGCACGCCGGCGGCCAGGGCTCCAGCGCCTACTCCCAGTCGGTGCTGTGGGCGCCGTCGCCGGTCGCCGACGCGGCCAGCCGCGAGCTGCCGGCCGAGCTGGAGCAGCCGGGCATCGACGCGATCGTCGCCGGCTTCGCGGCCGGCGCCGAGCTCGCCGTCACCGCGGGGCTGGCCGGGGTGGAGATCGACGCCGGGCCGTACTCGCTGCTGCGCCAGTTCCACTCGGGACTCACCAACCACCGCGGCGACGACTACGGCGCCGACCGGCTCAGGCTGACCCGGGAGGTGCTCGCCGCGGTCCGGGCGGCCATCGGGCCCGACCCGGTCATCGCCCTGCGGCTGTGCTGCGACGAGCTGGCGCCGTGGGCCGGCGTCACCCCCGAGCAGGCGGCCGGGCAGGTCGCGGAGCTGGCCGGGCTGGTCGACCTGCTGGTCGTGGTCCGCGGCGGCCCGTACTCGACGACGGCCTACCGGCCGACCGCCCACACGCCCCCGACGTTCAACCGGGATCTGTGCGCCGCGATGCGCAAGGCGGCCGACGGCCGGGTGCCGGTGGTGCTGCAGGGCAGCGTCGTCGACGTGGCGGCGGCCGAGGCGGCGCTCGCCGACGGGGTCGCCGACCTGGTCGAGATGACCAGGGCCCAGATCGCCGACCCGGACCTGGTCCGCAAGGTGCGCGCTGGCGAGGCGGAGCGGGTGCGGCCGTGCCTACTGTGCAACCAGGCCTGCCGGGTGCGGGACAACCGCAATCCGATCGTCAGCTGCGTCGGCGAGCCGCGCAGCGGCCACGAGATTGAGGACCCGCCGACCGATGGCACCGACTCCCACCGCCACGACGTGCTCGTGGTCGGCAGCGGGCCGGCCGGGCTCGAGGCCGCGCGGGTGCTCGCCGGCCGCGGCCACACCGTGACCGTCGCGGAGGCCGGCGAGCGGCTCGGCGGCGCGCTGCGCACCGCCGCCGTCGGGCCGGGGCGGGAACGGCTGGCGCTGCTGGTCGACTGGCTGGCCGCCGAGTGCGCCCGGCTCGGGGTGAACGTCGAGCTGGGCCGCACCGTCACCGCCGCCGACCTGGACGCGGCGGCCGCCGCCGGGCGCGACGTGATCCTGGCCACCGGCTCGGTGCCGGCTGGGCGTAGCTACCCGCTGCCCGACGGCGCGACCACCGCGCCGCCGGTCGTCGACGCCGCGACCCTGCTCGCCAGCGCTGCCGGGGCGGACGGCGCCCCCGGCGTGCTGCCGGCGGACGGGCCGGTGGTGGTGCACGACCCGGTGGGCGGGCCGGTCGCGATCGGGATCGCCGAGTGGCTGGCGGCCGCCGGCCGCGAGGTCGCGCTGGTCTGCCCCGACCCGGTCGCCGGGACGCTGCTGTCGCTGACCGGGGACCTCGCCCCGGCGAACACCCGGCTCGCCCAGGCCGGCGTGCGCCGCGAGCTGCGTGCCCTGCTGCGGGCGGCCGGCGACGGCACGGCGGTGCTGGAGGACGTCTGGACCGGTGCCCGCCGGGAGATCGGCTGCGCGGTGATCGTCGACTGCGGCCACCGACTGCCGGACGAGGCGCTGTACTTCGAGCGGCCCGGCACGCCGCGGGCCGGCGACTGCGTCGCGCCGCGGACCGCGCTGGAGGCGGTGCTCGAGGGGCGCCGCCGGGCGCTGGAGGTCGCCGCCGCCCCGGCCCGCGCCGCCCGCGGCCGCCCGCCGTCGCCGCGCCCGGCCGGTGCCGAGGCGGCCGGGCGGCCGGCACCGGCGCCGGTGGCCCCGGGTGGGCTGACGATGGACGAGGGCGGGCGATGAGCGCGACGCGACGGTACAGGTACCTGTTCAACCCGCTGCGCCTGGGCCCGCTGACCCTGCGCAACCGGGTGGTGTTCTCGGCGCACCTGACGAACTACGCCACCGAAGGGCTGCCCACCGAGCAGCACGCGGCCTACTACGCCGCCCGCGCGGCCGGCGGCGCCGGGATGATCATCACCGAGGAGCACTCGACCCACCCGACCGACTGGCCGTACGAGAAGCTCATCCACGGCTTCAACCCGGCGGTCATTCCCGGCTACCGGCGGATCACCGAGGCGGTGCACGCGCACGGCACGCCGATCCTGGCCCAGATCAACCACAACGGCGGCCAGGCGTCGAGCATGTTCTCCCGGCTGCCGGTGTGGGCGCCGAGCCCGGTGCCCGACCCGCTGTTCCGCGAGGTGCCCAAGGCGCTGGAGCCGCACGAGATCCGCGAGGTCATCACCGGGTACGCGCTGGTGGCCGAGCACTGCATGGCCGGCGGGTTCGACGGCATCGAGCTGCAGTGCTCGCACTCCTCGATCGTGCGCGGGTTCCTCTCGCCGGCCACCAACCACCGCACCGACGCCTACGGCGGCTCGCTGGAGAACCGCGCCCGCCTGCTGCTGGAGATCGTCGACGCGGTACGGGCCGCGATCGGCCCCGGCAAGGTGCTCGGCGTGCGGATCTGCGGCGACGAGCTGATCGAGGGCGGCACGACGATCGAGGACGCGGTCGCGACCGCCCGGCTGGTCGAGGCGAGCGGCAAGGTCGACTACATCAACACCTCGATCGGGGTGGCCACCGCGACCCTGTACATGATCGAGGCGAGCATGCAGGTGCCGCCTGGCTATGCGATGTTCATCCCGAGCGCGATCCGGGCCGCCGTCTCGCTGCCGGTGGTCGGCGTCGGCCGGTTCAAGGACCCGCTGCAGGCCGACCGGGCGCTCGCCGCGGGCCACGCCGACCTGATCGGCGTCGTGCGCGGCCAGATCGCCGACCCTGACTTCGTCGCCAAGGCGCGCTCCGGGCACGCCACCGAGATCCGCACCTGCCTGTCGTGCAACCAGGAGTGCGTCGGGCGGATGGGCCTCAACCGCTGGCTCGGCTGCATCGAGAACCCGCGCACCGGCCGGGAGTCAGTCGCGCTGCCGCCGCCGCGCCGGCGCGGCCAGCGGGTCGTCGTCGTCGGCGGCGGCCCGGGCGGGCTGCAGGCGGCGGTCACCGCCGCCGAGCGCGGCCACCAGGTCACCCTGTTCGAGCGCGCCGACCGGCTCGGCGGGCAGGTGCTGGCTGCGGCGAGCGTGCCGAGCCGGGCCGAGTTCCTCGACATCGCCCGCAACCTGATCGCGCACGCCAACCGGCTCGGCGTGGACGTGCGGCTGGGCACCGAGGCCGACGCCAAGCTGGTGGCGGCCGAGCAGCCGGACGCGGTGATCCTGGCGACCGGCGCCGTGCCCAACCCGCCGTGGTGGGCCGGCGGGCACCCGCGGGTCGTCGACGTCCGGGACGTGCTGGAGGGGCGGGCCGCCCCGACGGGCCGGGTCGTCGTGGTCGACGAGCTGGGCTTCCACCAGGCCACCTCGGTCGCCGAGCTGCTCGCCGACCGGGGCTGCCAGGTCGAGGTGGTGACGAACGGCATGGTCGTCGGCCAGGACCTCGGCGTCACCCTCGACCTGGAGCAGTGGAACGTGAAGGCGGCCGCCCGCGGCATCACCCAGGCCACCGACCTGGTGGCGATGGGCGCCGCGCCGGCCGAGGACGGGAGCGGCGGCGTCGTGCTCACCCTGCAGCACCATCCCACCGGTACCGACCACGTCCGCGCCGTCGACTGGGTGGTGTGCGCGGTGCACCAGCGGGCCGAGGACAGCCTGTGGAAGGCGCTGCGCTCGAACGGTGAGCCGCTGTTCCCGGTGCACCGCGTCGGCGACTGCCTGGCGCCGCGGCGCGCGCACGCGGCCGTCGTCGAGGGCCAGCGCGTGGCGGTGGCGCTGTGACCGCCGCGGGGACCGTCATCACCGGGACATGCGCGGTGGTCGTCGCCCGCGCCGGGCAGCTGCCGCCGGCCGGGGCCGAGGCTGCCGCCGAGGCCGGCGGGCGGGTGCTGGTCGTCGGCTCCGGCGCAGCCGAGGCCGCGACCGCGCTGCACCGGGCGACCGGCGGTGGGCCGGCGGGCGAGGTGTGGTGGTCCGACACCGGCCCGGGGCTGCGGGCCGGTTCGCTCGCCGCGATGCTGGCGCCGGTGCTGGCCGAGGCGGACCTGGTCGTGCTGCCCGCCTCCGCCGACGGCCGTGACCTCGCGCCCCGGCTCGCCGCCGAGCTCGGCGTCCCGCTGCTGGCCGGCGCGATCGCCGCGGGCCTCGGCCCGGACGGCGAGGCGCGGGCGGATCTCTCCCGGCTCGACGACCGGCTGCTGGTCACCGCGACCTGCCCGGCCCCGGCCGTGGTCACCCTGCTGCCCGGCGCCCGCTCGGCGCACCCGGCCCCCGCCGCGACGGGCGTGCCAGCGCAGCCCGCTGGCGGCCCGGTGGCGCTGGCGCTGCCCGCGCCACCGGACGGCGTCCGCGACGTCGAGGTCATCGAGGTGGTCGAGCCGGACCCGGCGACGATGGACCTGGCCGAGGCGCCCCGGGTGGTCGGCGGCGGCGCCGGCCTCGTCGCCCGCTCGGGCGCGCTAGCGGACGTCCCGCCGACGGCGGCGTTCGCGCTGCTCGGCCGGGTCGCGGCGGCGCTCGGCGCGACGGCCGGGGCGACCAGGGTGGTGACCGACGCCGGCTGGCTCGGCTACGACCGGCAGATCGGCACCACCGGCGTCACCCTCGACCCGCAGCTCTACATCGCGTTCGGGGTGTCCGGCGCGAGCCAGCACACCGGCGGCCTGGGCGCCCCCCGGCACGTGGTCAGCGTGAACACCGACCCGTCCTGCCCGATGACGGCGATGGCCGACCTCGGGCTGGTCACCGACGCCGGCGGGCTGCTGGTCGAGCTCGCCCGCAGGCTCGGCGTCGCGCTCCCACCCGAGATCGAAGCCGCGGCGCCGGCCGGGTTGGCCGCGTCCGCCCCGGCCCCCGCGCCC
>JADGHD010000211.1 GCA_019689615.1 Frankia sp.
TGTTGTGTATAAGAGACAGCGCGGCGGGGGTCGCGCTGCTGGGGCGGGCGGCGGACGAGGTGCGGCGGTCGCTGCTGGCGCTGGGCAGCGGGCCGGAGGTGTTCGGGCTGATCCACGCGGACATGCGGCTGGCGAACCTGCTGGTCACCGAGGAGCAGGCGGCGGGCGGCGGGATCACCGTGATCGACTTCGATGACTGCGGGTTCGGCTGGTCCCTGTTCGATCTTGCCGCCGCGTTGTCGTTCATCGAGCACCACCCGGCGCTGTTGGAGCTGGTGGACGCCTGGCTGGGCGCCTACCGGCGGCACGTGCCGCCTGGCCCGGCGGAGGAGGCGGCGGTGGGGTCGTTCATCCTGCTGCGGCGGCTGCAGCTGACCGCGTGGCTGGGCACCCACCCGCACTCGGACGCGGTCGACGACGTGGCGGCGTTCGCCAGGGACACCCTCGGGCTCGCCGAACGCTACCTGTCCGGCACGCTGCTGCCGCGTCCCTGACCGACGCGGCGACCCGGGGTCAGGCGGCGGCCAGGGCGGCGCGGACGGCCCTGGCGCGGCGAAGGCCGGCGGCCAGGTCGGTGACGGTGGAGGCGAGGGCGACGAGGTCGCCGACGAGTGCGGCGGCGTGCAGGAACGGCTGGCCGGAGACGGGGAGCACGCCGCGCAGGCGGAGCTGGTCGACGGCCGCGCCGGTGGTGGCGGAGTCGCCGTCGGGGGCGTCGGGGAACGGGCGGCCGAACGCGACCGCGTGCCGCTCGCCGCCGGGCAGGCGCAGGTGGGCGATGATCCGGCCGGTCCACCAGGGCCAGCTGATCGTGGTGTTGCGCCGGGGCGCGTGGAAGACCTCGCCGCGCGGGCCGGCGAACGCCAGCGTGTCGGGGGACAGGGCGAACACACCGTACTGGTAGGCGGCACCGCGGCCGCTGACCCACGCCTTCGCCGGGCCGTGCCAGCCGGGAAACAGCCGGACCTCGCCGTCGCCGGTTGTTACCGCGACGCTTTCCCGCGCCATGAGACCTGATTGCGCGGTCGCTGTGATCATCGCTGTCCTCCCCCCGGCCGAACGGTTGCCCCGAACGGTCGACGAAAATTGCGTCCTCCGGGCCCTGCAGCGCCGCGGTGAAGTGCGCGGCGTCGATTGACGGTACCGGCCGGAGGGGTCGCGGACAGCCACCAACAGCTGTCGGGCCAGGGACAGTGGGTACGCGTCCGATGCCGCGTCGCGTCGATTTCCCGCACGAATGCGCCAGTGCCGCCGCGGCCCTGGCGGGCGCGGTCGGAAATGTGACAGGACGTTGGCGGACCGATGTGTCGGCGGCGTCACGACGACGCTCAATCGCGGTTACCGGCCGTATGCGTGATGCTGCGTTACGCACTCGTTACGTGGGGCCGGTAGTGTCGACCTCCGCGGGCCGCACCCGCCCCGGTGCGCGGGGGACCGGGGCGTCATCCACGGGCGGTACGCTCGGCGGTAGCCGTGGAACCGCTGGAGTCGTGGTTAGGAGAGGGTCGGGGCAACGGTGGGTGAACCACTGACCGTCGATCAGGCAGCGCTGGCGGTACGGAGCCTTGGCCCCTGCCGGATCACGTCGCCGTTGCTGCCGCTGCTGGGCGAGCGGCCGACGACGCAGCATTACATCGACGAGGGGGACAAGGTCCTCTTCGACGACACCATCGCGATGATCTCGTCGCGGAACGTTCCGTTCGACAAGCTGCCGAGTTTCGAGGCGGCCGGCCCGCGGCGCAAGATCTACTTCGACCCGGCGAAGACCCGGGTCGGCATCGTGACCTGCGGCGGTCTGTGCCCTGGGCTGAACAACGTCATCCGCGGGCTGGTGACCGAGCTGACCACGCATTACGGCGTCACCCGCATCTTCGGGTTCCGTAATGGTTACCAGGGTTTCATCGCGCGTTACGGGCACGACGTCGTCGACCTGACGCCGGAGACGGTGGCGACGATCGGCGAGGACGGCGGCACGATCCTCGGCACCTCCCGGGGCCGGCAGGACCCGGAGGAGATCGTCGACTGCCTGTCCCGGATGAACATCAACATCCTGTTCGTGATCGGCGGCGACGGCACGCTGCGTGGGGCCGGTGACATCGCCCGGGTGGCCACGGAGCGCGGCGAGAAGATCGCCGTGGTCGGGATCCCGAAGACCATCGACAACGACATCCCGTTCATCGACCAGAGCTTCGGGTTCCAGACCGCGTTCGCGAAGGCGTCCGAGTCGATCGCCGCCGCGCACGCCGAGGCGACCTCGGCCCCCGGCGGGCTCGGCCTCGTCCGGCTGATGGGCCGGCACTCCGGGTTCATCGCCTGCTACGCGTCGCTCGCGAAGTCCGACGCCGACGTGGTGCTGATCCCCGAGATCCCCTTCACGCTCGAGGGCGAGGGCGGCCTGCTGGCCTACCTGCGCCGGCGGATCGAGGAGAACGGGCACGCGGTGGTCGTCGTCGCCGAGGGGGCCGGGCAGGACCTCCTCGCGGTCGAGGCCGCAGAACCGGCCGGGACGGACGCGTCCGGCAACGCGAAGCTGCACGACATCGGGGCGTTCCTGAGCCGGCGGTTCACCGAGTACTTCGCCGAGCAGAAGATCGAGATGAACCTCAAGTACATCGACCCCAGCTACGTGATCCGCAGCGTGCCGGCCAATCCGTACGACAGCGTGTACTGCATCCGGCTGGCGCACGCGGCCGTGCACGCGGCGATGGCCGGGCGGACCGAGATGGTCGTGGGCCGGTGGCGGCGGCGGTTCATCCACATCCCGATCCCGTTGGCGATCAGCCACCGCAACCAGGTCGACCCCTCGGGCGACCTGTGGATGTCGGTGCTGGAAGCTACCGGCCAGCCGCCGCGTTTCCAGTAACCGCACCGTGCTCGTTGCCCCGTGACGGCCGGTGGCGACTGCGGGAGGGACAGATGCTGCAGGTCGACGTGTGGTCCGATATCGCCTGCCCGTTCTGCTATATCGGCAAGCGGTCGTTCGAGACGGCGCTCGCGACATTCGAACACGCTGACGAGGTCGAGGTCCGCTGGCACAGCTTCGAGCTGGACCCGGACGCGCCGCCGGCCTCGGACACCGGCGTGGACGAGATGCTCGCCAGGAAGTACGGCGTGAGCCTCGAGCAGGCCAGGCAGATGAACGCCCGGGTGGCCGAGATGGGCGCGGCGGTCGGCCTGGAGTTCGACTTCGCCAGGGTGCGGCCTGGCAACACGTTCGCGGCACACCGCGTGGTCAAGTTCGCCGACACCGAGGACCTCGGGGCGGCCGCCGCCGAGGAGCTGTTCGCCGCCTACTTCACCCGCGGCGCCAACCTGTCCGATCCCGACGTGCTCGCCGACACCGTGGCCGTCCTCGGCCTGGACCGCGCGGAGTCGCGCGCGGTCGCGGCCGGCACGGCGTTCACCACGGAGGTGCGCGCCGACGAGTCGCGGGCCCGCAAGCTCGGGATCACCGGCGTGCCCTACTTCCTCGTCCAGTCGCGGTACGCGATCACCGGCGCCCAGTCGCGGGAGACCTTCGGCCGCGCCCTCGACCGGGCCTGGGAGCTGGTGACCGCCTCGGCCTCGGAGGCCTCCTAGCTAGGGCCTGCCGCCGTGCTGGGCGGCCAGCAGCTCCGGGGGGACCTCGAAGAGCGTGTCGCCCGGCCGCAGCGGCACCGGGGTGGCCACCGCCTGGTCCGGGTAGACGTCGACCCTGGTGAACGCACCGGCCGGGTACCCGGCGAACCCATGATCGTAGCCGAGCGTGCGGGACAGGTACGAGACCGCGCCGGTGACCCACACCGGGATGCCGGCGAGCGCGCCCCCGGACGGGTGGTGCGCATGCCCGCAGAGGATCATCCGAACGTCGCTGCCGGCGATGACCTTGGCGAGGCGTTCCGGCTCGGCCAGCCGCAGCCCGCTCATGAGCTGGATCGGTGACGGCAGCGGCGGGTGGTGCATGGTCAGCACGGTGCCGGCCGGCGCCGGGGTCGCCAGCTCCGCCGCCAGCCAGGCCAGCTGCTCCTCGGTGAGCAGCCCGGTCCCGTGCCCCGGCTCGCTGGAGTCGAGCACGACGATCCGCAGGCCGGAGCACCAGTAGACGTAGTCCAGCGGCTCGGTGCTCGGCTCGGCGTCGAACAGTCCCTCCCGCAGCGGGCCGCGGCTGTCGTGGTTGCCCATCACGAACAGCACCGGCGCGCCCAGCCGCGGCGCGCGCTCGGCGACGAACGCCCGCAGCCGCTGGTAGGACTCCAGGTCGCCGTCCTCGGTCAGGTCGCCGGACAGCACCACGGCGGACACCGCGATCCCGGCCGCCTCGATCTGGTCGAACGCGGCCGAGAGGTTGGCGTAGGTGTCGATGTTGCCGTGGAACAGCTGACCCTCTGGGACGATGTGCAGGTCGCTGAGCTGGATCAGCGTGTGGGTCGGCTCGGGTGCAGGCAGGAGGGCCACGCTCAGGCCCCCGCGGCCTGGTCGGCGGCGTCGCTGACCGGCTCCGCGCCGTCCACCAGCAGTGCGGCGGTGAGCTGGTCCAGCTCGGCCGCGGTGGCGCCGTGGGCGAGCAGGTAGCCGCGGGCGCCGCCGTGGCCGTCCCGGACGCGGGCCAGCGACCGCAGGATCAGCTCCGGAGGGCAGTCCATCAGGTGCGCGGGCATGAGGTTCTCGTCCTCATCGGCGGAGCCAGCCGCGCTGCCGGCGACCACGGCGCCCAGCCGGCGGATCGCCGCGACCGCCTCGTCGTGCAGCAGGTCCGCGGTGCGGGCGTAGTCCTGGGCGATCACCTCGTCCGGCACGCCGAGCAGGTCGAGCACGAGCATGATGACCAGCCCGGTGCGGTCCTTGCCGGCGCTGCAGTGCACGATCGCCGGCAGCGCGCCGGGCGCGGCGAGCGCCCGCACCGCGGCGGCGAGCCCCTCGCCGCGCTGGTCGAGCAGGAAGTCGTAGATGTCGGCCAGCTCGCGGCCGGCGCCGCTGGCCAGCGCCGTCCGCGCGCCGTCGAGCGCGGCGGCGCCCGAACCCGGCTCGCGCCCGTCGGAGGCCGCCGGGGCGGCCGGATTGGCCGGGCTGGCCGGCGGCGCGGCGGGCCTCGCCGGTGCCGCGGGCTTCGCCGGCGCGAGGAGGGGAGCGGCGCTGTAGACCGGCAGCCGCACGGTGTTCACCGGCAGGCTGCCAAGCGCGTTCGGTTCGCGTTCGGTCTCCGGCTCCTCCCTCAGGTCGATCACCGTGCGCAGCGGCAGCTGGGCGAGCGCCGCGCGGGCCTCGTCGCCGAGGCCGTGCAGCGCGGCGGAGCGCAGCAGCGTCCGGCGGCGCACCCGGCGGCCGCCGGCGGCCGGGTAGCCGCCCACGTCACGCAGGTTGAGCGCGCCCGGCAGGTCGAGGACGCGGTCGTCGGAGTCGGCGTCAGTGGGGTGTCGGAGATCGAGCGTCATCGTCCTTCGCGTTCCTGGGCGGCGGCGGAGCGGCCCGCCCGCCGCCGCGGCCGCCGCGGTGGCCTGGGCGAGGTGGGCGGATGCCTGCTCCCAGCTTCCGCCATTCCACCGCTCAGGCGCCCGCGACGACCGTCCCCCGGGGCCCGGGGTCAGGAACGCGACAACTGCTGGTCAGTCCTAGGTCGGCACGGCGTTACCACTGGGGTCGAACAGATACCAGCAGACAGTGACCCATTCCGGAGAGTCCGAGGTGCCGAGCCGGTACCAGCCGGGCGGCAGGAAGGTCCCCCACGGGGCGGCGGCGGTGTCCTCGACCGCGCTC
The DNA here is from genome assembly GCA_019689615.1 of Frankia sp. Classification (GTDB taxonomy): domain Bacteria; phylum Actinomycetota; class Actinomycetes; order Frankiales; family Frankiaceae; genus Pseudofrankia. The sequence goes on from JADGHD010000211.1 coordinate 5,734, forward strand.
GGGATGTGGTCGGGGATCTGGAAGGGGACGGCGCCCAGGTCGCACCCGGTCCAGTTCATCTTCACCAGCGGGTGCCGCCAGTCCGGCGACGCCAGGCAGCCGACGATGGTGGTGGGCGGCCAGTAGCCGCCGACCGCGGCGTAGAACCCGCCGCCGGTGAGCCGCAGCGCCCGCTGCGGCCCGTCCTCACCGGGTAGCAGCGGCGCCGGGAAGTCGGCTCGGGCGCCGTCGGCACACTCGCGGGTCGGGAACCCGCCAGCGCTGGCTGGGCTCGCCGGCCCGAGTACGGCCAACCCAGCCGTCGCGACCACCGTGCTCGCGGCCACGGCGGCCAGCCGCCGCGGCGGGGCCCCGGGACCGCTGGCAGCGCGGGCGGTTCGATGCCGCCGCGACCAGCAGAAAGAGCGTCCCGTGCCGTGCATTCCCGCTGTCCCGTTCTTCACGGGACGCAAGGTAGTTAGCCGCGTACATGGTGTGTGCGAGAGTGGGGGCGCATGTCGGGATCGACTGTGGTCTGGGCGTCGCCCGCGGCTCGGCGTGGCCGAATGGACACGCTGGGCTGGGGGGCGCAGGCTCGTGCCGTGACCGTTCGCCGGGTCCTGCTGGCCGCCTCGCGCAGCGAGCGCGCCCGCGAGCTGGTGACCCGCTTCCCGCCGACCCGCCGGGTGGTCGAGCGGTTCGTCGCCGGCGAGCGGCCCACCGACGCCCTCGAGGCGGTGCGCCGGCTGGCCGCCGACGGCATCGCCGCGACCGTCGACCGGCTGGGGGAGAGCGGCACCGACCCGGCCTCGGCGCGCGAGGCCACCCTGGCCTACCTCGGCCTGCTCGACCTCGCCGAGGACGCCGGGCTCGCCGCCGGGCTGGACGTGTCCGTCAAGCTGTCCGCGCTCGGCCGGCTGATCCCCTACGGCGGCCACAAGATCTGCTACGAGAACGCCGCCGACATCTGCGCGCGGGCCGCCGCGGCCGGCGCCACGGTGACCGTCGACGCCGAGGACCACACCAGCGTGGACGCGACCCTGGCGATCGTCACCGACCTGCGCCGGGACTTCCCCGCCACCGGCGCGGTCGTCCAGGCCTACCTGCGCCGGGCGGAGCAGGACTGCCGCGAGCTCGGCACCGCGCCAGGCGCGCGGGTCCGGCTGTGCAAGGGCGCCTACAGCGCGCCCCGGGACGTCGCCTTCACCCGGCCGGCCGAGGTCGCCGCCAGCTTCGCCCGCTGCCTTGGCGTGCTGATGTCCGGCCGGGGCTACCCGATGGTCGCCACCCACGACCCGCGGCTGCTGGCGCTCACCGCCCGGCTCGCCGGCGAGTGGCACCGCCCGGCCGACAGCCTCGAGTACCAGCTGCTGCACGGCGTCCGCCCGCACGAGCAGGTGCGGCTGGCCGCCACCGGCGCCCGGGTGCGCGTCTACCTGCCGTACGGCCAGGACTGGTACCCCTACCTGCTGCGCCGGCTCGCCGAGCGCCCGGCGAACCTCGCGCTGTTCCTGCGCGCGCTGGGCAGCCGGAACTGACCGAAGCCGAGGCTGGCCGTCGCGGCATTTCCGCGTGGAAGTTAGGTTCACCTGCACAGAGGTAAGGTTTCCCTGCGTATTGCGCGCCACGCCCCGATTGTGCCGGAGATTTCCTCCGGGCGATTTCTGTGGTTTGCTGTCCGCGGGGCGCTTCCGCCCGGTGGTCACGTGGCGCCAACGCTGGTCACGGACTGTGCCGGTTCGGATGGTCCGATGACGGACCACCTCGCCCCCACGGTTGGTGCGACACGTGGAGGGGTGACCGCAGATGCGCGGCGACGCCGAGATCATCGAGCTGCTGAACGCGGTGCTGACAAACGAGCTGACGGCGGTCAACCAGTACTTCCTGCATTCCCGGATGCAGCGCAACTGGGGTTACCGCCGCCTTTCCGACCATTCCTACCACGAGTCCATCGACGAGATGCGCCACGCCGACGAGCTGATCGAGCGGGTGCTCTACCTCGGCGGTCACCCGAACCTGCAGCGCCTGCACACCCTGCGGACCGGCGAGACCGTGCCCGAGCAGCTCGCCGCCGACCGCTCCCACGAGGAGCGTTCCGTCGGGGTGCTGCGCGACGGAATCAGGCTGTGCCGCGAGCGCGGCGACGTCGGCTCCGCCCTGCTGCTGGAGAAGATCCTGGCGGCCGAGGAGGAGCACATCGACTGGCTCGACGCCCAGCACGACCTCATCGAACAGGTCGGCCTGCAGAACTA
>JADGHD010000212.1 GCA_019689615.1 Frankia sp.
CCAGGCCCCGGTCGTGGCCGGCCTGCCCACCCAGCGCGAGCCGGCCGACGCGCGGATCGAGCCGGGGCGGGCCCAGGCGGGCGGGGACGCGCGCGCGACGGCGGTACCGGCGCGGGCCGCCGCCGCGGGCCGGTGAGTACGGTGCCGCCGGCCGTCGGCCGCTACGCCCGTACCGTCCGCGGCCTGCGGCCGGCACAGCTGGCGGCCCGGGTGCGGCTGCGCGGGCAGCGGGCGGCCATCGCCCGCTTCCCGGCGCTGTTCGACCTCGCCATCGCCCGGGGCGCCCCGCCGGTCAGCGGCGCCGGCTGGCCAGCGAACCTGCTCCCGTTCGACGGCCGCTGCCGGGCGCTGTGGCCGGACCGCGCGGAGCTGGCGGCCGGTCGGATCACGCTGCTCGGCGAGACCCGGCAGCTGTTCCAGCCGGGCGCCGGGCCGGCCAGCGCCGACTGGGCGCAGCCGGACCGGCCGCTGCTGTGGCGCTACCACCTGCACTACTGGGACTGGGCCTGGGCGCTGGCCAGCCCGCCCGGCCCGGCGCTCCCGCCGGCCGAGCCGGGCAGGCCCGGCCCGCTCGGCGCGGGCTGGCCGGTCGGGGCGGGCAGCGGCGGCGCCGGCGCGGGCCGGGGCGCGGCCGGTGGCGGCGACCTGTTCGTCGGGCTGTACCGGTCGTGGCGACTGGCCTGCCTGGCCGGGCCCGGGCGGGCCGGGGTGGCCTGGTCGCCGTACGTTGCGTCGCTGCGGGCCTGGTCGCTGTGCGCGCTGCGCCCGCTGCTGGCGGCGGGCACGCTGGCGGACGCCTGGCTCGGGCTGGACCTCGGCGCGCACCGGGTCTTCCTGCGCGCGCACCTGGAGCGCGACGTCGGCGGCAACCACCTGGTGAAGAACCTCAAGGCGCTGGTGGCGCTGGCCGTGGCCGCCGGCGACGGCCCGGACGCCGACCACTGGGCCGGCCAGCTCTGCCACGAGGCCGACCGGCAGGTGCTGCCCGACGGCGGGCACGCCGAGCGGGCCCCGGCCTACCACTGCCAGGTGCTCGCCGACCTGCTCGACGTCACCACCCTGCTGGCCGCGGCCGGCCGGCCGGTGCCCGCCCGCCTCGCCGACGCCGTCGCGCGGATGCGGGGCTGGCTCGCCGCCGTCCGCTCCCCCGACGGGTCGGTCCCGCTGCTCAACGACGGCTTCCCGGTCCCGGCGACGGCCGTCGACCTGCTGCTGGACTCCGCCCAGCCGGCGGGGGCCGCGGCAGCCCCTCCGCGGCCGGCGGAGCGGCTCCCCCGCCCGCCGGCCGGTGGTCAGCCGGCGCCCGGGCCGGCGCGCCAGGCGGCCGAGCAGCGCTGGCAGACCCGGGCGCCCGCGCCCCGGCCGGCGGCGGCGGGCGGTGCCAGCCTGCGGCTGCTCGCGGACAGCGGGCTCGCGGTGCTGCGGGCCGGCGGGTGGCGGCTGCTGGCCGACGTCGGCCTGCCCTGCCCGGACGACCTGCCGGCGCACGCGCACGCCGACTCGCTCGGCTTCCTGCTCTGGCATGACGACACTGCGCTGCTGGTGGACACGGGCACCTCGACCTACGAGCCGGGCCGGCTGCGCGACACCGAGCGCGGCACCGCCGCCCACTCGACGGTCGTGCTCGACGGGGCGGACTCGACGGAGGTGTGGGGGGCGTTCCGGGCCGGCCGGCGGGCCCGGCCCCGGCTGCTGGAGGCCGGGTTCGACGCGGGCGCGGTGGTGCTGGCCGCCGAGCACGACGGCTACCGGCACCTGCCCGGCCGGCCGCGGCACCGCCGGACCTGGCGGCTTGCGCCCGACCGGCTGGAGATCGTGGACGTCATCGACAGCCCCGCCAGCCGGGCCGGCGCCCTCGCGGCCTACCTCGGTGGCGGGGGCGGCCGGGAGCACCGGGCCGACATCCTGTTCCAGCTGGCCCCTGGTCTCGTCCCGGTCATCGGCGGGGCCGGCACGCCGGCCGGGCGCGGTGGCGACGCGCTGGCCGCCCACTTCGCGGGCCCGGACGGCGGGCCGGTGCTGACGGCGCTCGCGCGGGCCGAGTGCCCGCTGCCCGGCGGCCCGGACGGCGGCTGGCGGTCGCGCACGACGCACCGGGCGGCCGGGTGGAACCGGATGGTGCCGGCGCTGACCGCGGTCTTCTCGGTCCGCGGGCGGCTGCCGCTGCGGGTGCGCACCGTCCTCACGCTCGCCGCCACGCTCCCGCCGGTCCCCGCGCCCGCGGTCGGGGCCGACACGCCTGTCCCCCGCCACCACCAGCTCACATAACAACTAGTGCTCTAATAACTACTATCTGCTTCCGGGTCGGCTGCTGTCCGCGAGCGGCGTCCCGGCACGGCACCCATCCCTCGTGAGCCACGGAGGACACCGCCATGCCGACCTCGGACCTCGCCGCATCGGATCGCGCCGCGTCGGATCGGGCCGCACCCGGCCACGCGGACGCCCCCGCCGCGGACGAGCGCGTCCGGGCGGGCGACGAACCCGCGCCGTACGGCCGCCCGGCCGGCCAGCCCGCGGGCACGGCGACCGGGCGCTACTTCGCCGACGTCGCGCCCGGCTGGGTCGAGCGGTACGCCACCCGCCGGTCGTTCCGCCAGCGGCTGCGGGTGGTCGGCGACGTCGTCGAGCCGCTGCTCGCCGGCCGGGCGGCGCCGCTGGTGCTCGACCTCGGCGGCGGGCCGGGGATCTTCAGCGTGCTGTGCGCCCGGCACGGCGCGACCGCCGTCGACCTCGACCCGTCGGCCGCCATGCTGCGGGCCGGGCTGGCCGAGCTGCCCAGGATGACCGCGCTGGTCGACGCCGCGCTGCCGGCGGTGTCGCGGGCGGCCACGGCCGGCGGTGTCCGCTTCGTCGCCGGCACCCTCGACGCGCTGTCCCCGGCGGCCGACGGCCGGTTCGACCTGGTGCTGGCGGTCGCCGTGCTGGAGTACCTGGACGACCCGTACGCGGCGCTGGACCGGGTCCGCCGGCTGCTCGCCCCCGGCGGGGCCGTCGTGCTCACCGTCCCGCGACAGCGCGCGCTGCCGCGGCGGGCCGAGCGGGCGCTGACCCCGTTGGCCAGGGCGGCCCAGGCGGCGGTGGCGGGGCCAGCCGCCGGCGCCGGGCGGCGGCTGCGCGAGCGCGCCTACACCGACCTGCGCCCGTACGGCGACCGGGTGCCGTGGCGGCAGGCGGCGGCCGCCGCCGGGCTCGCGGTCGACCTGACCAGGCCGCTGCCGCTGGGCGACCAGCTCCCCTGGCGGCAGCTGTGCCCGAACGAGGTCGTCGTGCTGCGCCCGGCCGCGCCCGCCAGGCCAGCCGACACCGTCCACGACCGCGGCCGCCCACGGCCCACCGCCGACGACGGCGCGGCCGGTGGGCGGCCGGGACGGGTGGAGACCAGGGCCCGGGCGCTCGCCGAGCGGGCGACGCACCGGCTGGTGCTGCGCCGCCGGCTGCCGCCGCCGTACCAGGCGATTCGGTTCTACGTGTCCTCCGAGGCCGGGCTGAAGTACCTGCGCCGCACGCTCGCCGACGTCGACCCGACGCTGACCGGGCTGGTCGGCGAGACCGTCCGCCCGGGCGCGGTCGTCTGGGACATCGGCGCGAACGTCGGGCTGTTCAGCTTCGCCGCCGCGGCCGCGGCCGGGCCGGACGGCCACGTGCTCGCGGTGGAGCCGGACACCTGGCTGGTCGGCCTGCTGCGCCGGTCGGCGGCGCTGCCCGGCCGGCGGGCGCCGGTCGAGGTGCTGGCGAGCGCGATCGGCGAGTCGACCGGGGTGAGCCGGTTCTGCATCGCCGCGCGCAACCGGGCGACCAGCCACCTGGCCGGGTACGGCCACCGGGCGCAGGTCCGCGCCGTGCAGCCGGTCCCCACGCTCACCCTGGACGACCTGCTCGCGCACGCGCCCGCCCCGGACGTCCTGAAGATCGACGTCGAGGGCGCGGAGCTGCTGGTGCTCTCCGGTGGCCGCCGGCTGCTCGCCACGGCCCGGCCCGTCGTCGTCTGCGAGGTCGCCGCGGCCAACTCCGCCGCCGTGCACGCCCTGCTCACCGAGCACGGCTACCGGGTGCTCGACGGCGACGTCCCGCCGCCCCACCGGGTGCCGCTGCCGGCAGCACCGTGGACGACGCTGGCCGTCCCGGTCGGCGCCCGCCCGGTCGTGCCGTCGCGCCGCGAGCCGCCCGGCGTGCGCGCGGCCGCGCCCCGGTAATCCGGCGATGCCGGCAGGGCGGTCAGGTATCCGGCAGATGGCCGCGGTCATCGGCGGCAACGCCGGGACGATGGTCGTCGGCCTGGGTACCGGCATCCTCGCCGCCCGCGCCCTCGGACCGGACGGGCGCGGCCAGTTCCTGGCGACCCAGACCTGGGGCGGCCTGCTCGGCGTGCTGTGCACGCTGGGCGTCACCCAGGCGATGGTCGTCGACCGCGGCGAGGACCGGGCGCTGTTCGGGCCGGTGCTCGCGCAGATCGTGCTGGCCGGCGCGGTCGCCGGCCTGCTGTTCACCGCCATCGCCGAGGCGGGGGTGCAGCCGTGGCTGGCCGTGCTCGGCGTCGTCGGCGCCGCCTGCCACACCGCGGGCACCGTCGCCGCGTCGAACGCCACCGCGCTGGCCCAGCGGCGGGGCCGGATGGTCGGCGAGTTCCAGGCGGTGCGCCTGCTGCCCGGCCTCGCCTGCCTGGCCACCTTCGCCGCGCTGGCGGTCACCGGCACCGACGACGTCGCGCTGTGGCTGGTCACGCTCGGGCTGACCAGCCTGGTGCCCGCCGCGCTGTACCTGTGGCGCGGCCTGGCTGGCCGGTGGCGGCCACCGGGCCCGCGGGCGGTGCGCCTGCTCCCCGAACGCGGGTTCGCCCGCCGGGCCTTGGGCGCCTACGGCAGCGTGGTGACGGTCCAGGTCCTCTACCGACTGGACACCGTGCTGGTCGCGGCGGTGCTCGCGCCGGCGCAGGTCGCCTTCTACGGGGTCGCGCTGGCGCTGGCCAACACCTGCGTCGCGCTCACCCAGGCCAGCGGGATGCTGACGTTCAGCCAGCTGCGCGCCGTGGCCGGGACGCCGCGACGGCGGGCGCAGCTCGTCCGCCGGTCGGTGAGCCGTTGCCTCGTGCTCTCGGTGGCGATCGTGGTGCCGATGGCGGTGGCCGCGCCGCTGGCGATCCGGCTGGCCTACGGCGACGAGTACCTGCCGGCCGAGCAGGCGGCCCGGGTGCTGCTGCTCGCGGCGATCCCACAGTCGCTGGACTTCCTGCTCACCCACGTGCTGCTGAGCATCGCGAACGCGCGGGCGCTGCTGCGGGTGCAGATCCCGATGGCCGTGCTGACCGCCGTCCTGCTGGCGACGGCGGTCAGCCTCACCGACTCGCTGCCGGTCATCGCCGCGGTCTCGGTGCTGACCTACACGGTCTCGGCCGTCGCCCTGCACCGCACCGCCATGCGTCAGCTAGGCACCCCGCCGCCACCCACGCCGACGGCAGCGCCGACGCCAGCGCCAGCGCCGATGGCCCCGGCCGTCGCGTCGCCGGCCAGCGCCTCCGCCCCGGCGGGCGGCCTCGACCGCTCGGCCGGGCCGCCCGTCCCGTTCGTGCCCACCCAGCCCAGGCCGGCCGAGCGGGCCGGGCCGGGCACGCCAGGCGAACCGGCCGCCGGGGCCGGTGCCGGCGACCTCGGCCAGCCGACCATCCCGACCGGAGCGTGACCGCCATGCCAACCCAGCCGAGACCAGCACAACCCGCCGCAGCCAGCACGCCGGCCACCGCCGAGCCCGTTGGCGTGGCCGGGCCGGACGGGGCCGTCGAGCCCGGCGCCCGGCCCGCCGTGCCCGCCCAGACCGAGCCGGCCGGCCGGCCCACGGCGCCAGCGACCGGCGGACCGGCCGCGGTCACCGCGGTCATCGTGCACTGGGGGCCGACGGAACCGAGCGCGCGGCTGGCCCGCTGGCTGGTGGGGCTGCGCCGGATCGGCGCGGCGGTGGTCGTCGCCAACGACGCGAGCCCGCGGCCGGCCGGGCTGGACGACCGGGTCCACTGGCTGGTCCCGCACCGCAACCTGGGGTTCGCCGGCGGCTTCGTCGCGGCCGTGCGCGAGCACCCGGGCCAGGAGGCCTACCTGCTGCTCAACAACGACATCCGGCTCACCCCCGAGACCGTCGACGGCTGCCTCGACCTGCTGGCGGCCGACCCGTCCGTCGGCGTGGTCGCGCCGGCGCTGTACAACTCCCGCGGCCTGCAGTCCGGCGTCGGCACGGTGGGCCGGTTCGCGGTGCGCCGCAGCGCGCTCGGCACCGGCATCGGCGTGGCCGACGCCGAGTGGGTGACCGGCGCGGTCATGATGATCAAGGGCCGCTGCCTCAAGGAGGTCGGCTACGACCAGCGATTCTTCCTCAACGCCGAGGACGTCGACTTCTGCCTGCGCGCCCGGGCGGCCGGCTGGCGGGTGCTGGTGAGCTTCCACCACCCGGCCTGGCACGAGGGCGGCGCCACCATCCCCTCGCCCGGCTACATCTACTACGCGGTCCGCAACAGCATGTGGCTGGCCCGCCGGCACGGCGGCCAGCTCGGCTGGCTCGCCTCCGGCGCCCGCTCGGCTGCCCTGCTGCCCCGGGTGCTGGCCGCCGACCTGCTCCGCCGCCACGACCCGCGGGCGCGCCGGGCCCACAGCGCGCTGCGCGGCCTGCGCGACGGGCTGGCGCCGATGCCGTCCGCCAACGAGCCGCTGCCGGACGAGCCCCGGCCGGCCCGCTGGCTGACCTGGTAACGGCCAGCCACGGGCCCGGCGGGCAGCCGGCGGCCGCTCGGCCGGGCCTCAGCCGGCGGTGCTGGCGACCGGACGGGCGGCCGACGGCGCCGCGAACGGGTCGTCGGCCTGGTGCTGGCCGGCCGGGCGCAGCAGCCGGCGGACCCGCCCGGCCACCTCCCCGAGGACCGCGACGACCAGGCAGATCCGCAGCATGCCGACCAGGCTCAGCACCACCGGGGTACCGATGTTGAACACCGCGATCTGCAGCAGCGCCACCCGCATGGCCAGCGCGCGCACCGACCCGGAGGCGCCCAGCCGCCGGTGCAGGTGGTCGATCAGCGCCACGTGGCCGACGATCAGCACCAGCGCGCCGGCGACGCCCAGGTTGACCACCGCGTCCCCGTAGGCGGTGATCGTGGACGAGGTCGTCGAGTGCGGGTCCACCCCGTAGAACGCCCTGGCGACCGCCCGGCCGTAGGCGACGACGTCCTTCTGCTCGTACAGGAACCTCGGCACGACCGCGGCGACCTGGTCCGACAGCGCGACGGCCGCCTGGGCGGACGCGTCAGCACGCATCTCGATCCCCCGGGCCAGGAACGGCGCGTGGTCCATCCGGGAGGTGACGACCTCGAGCATGTTGTCCAGGTCGACGCTCTGGGCCCCGCTACCCACGTACGAGTCCGCCGTCACGTCGTGGACCCGCTGCTCGGCGGCGAACAGGAACAGCGTGGCGACGGCGAGCGCGCAGACCCCGGCCGCGGTGAGCCGGCGGGTCAGGCTGCTGCGGCGCCGGCCGAGGTCCGCCGCGCACAGCAGGACCGCGAGCAGGTAGAACGGCCCGGCGCCGCGGAAGCCGGTGTAGGCCAGGGTGAAGGCGTGCAGCCCGACCAGGACCGCCGCGATGATCGCCCCGGGGCTGCGCAGCGCGCCTCCGGCCGCCCGGGCCAGCAGCGCCGCGGCCGCGAGCGGCGGCCCGAGCTGGGCGGCGAGCCCAACATAGCCGCCACCACTGCTCCCGCCGACCAGCTGGGCGGCGAGCCCGGTGGTGCCGGCGCGCAGCTGCCACCACTGCAGCAGCAGGCAGCCGATCGAGACGACGAGCACCACCCGGACCGCGAACCGCGCCGGGGTGTCGGCCACCTTCTGCCGCGCCCGCTGTCCGCCGCCCGCCCACCACGGCCAGTCGCTTAAACACATCTCCGAGCCCCCGAGACGGAG
>JADGHD010000213.1 GCA_019689615.1 Frankia sp.
CCGGCGGGCCCGCCGGCAGAGGATCTAGGGAGTGGGACATGGACCGCGGCCTCTACACCGAGGACCATGAGCAGTTCCGGGCGGTGGTCCGGGAGTTCGTCGCCCGGGAGGTGGTCGAACACCTGGCGGAGTGGGACGCGAACCAGTGCACCGGCCGCGACGTCTGGCTCGCCGCCGGCAAGCAGGGGATCATCGGGCTCACCGCGCCAGAGGAGCACGGCGGCCCGGGCCTGGCCGACTGGCGCTACCGCAACGTCGTCTTCGAGGAGCTCTACCGCGTCGGCGCGGCGTCGCTGGCCTCCAGCTTCTCGGTGCAGGACGACATCCTAATCCCCTACATCAGCGCCATGGGCACCGACGAGCAGAAGCGGCGATGGCTGCCCGGCATGGCCGTCGGCGAGCTCATCATGGCCGTCGCCATGACCGAGCCCGGTACCGGCTCCGACCTGCGGGGCGTGCGCACCAGCGCCGCCAGGGTCCCAGGCGGCTGGAAGCTTAACGGCGCCAAGACCTTCGTCACCAGCGGCCAGCAGGCCGACCTGGTCTGCGTCGTCGCCAGGACCGACCCCGACGGCGGCACCGACGCGTTCTCGCTGCTGGTCGTCGAGACGGGCATGCCCGGATTCGAGCGCGGCCGCAACCTCAAGAAGGTCGGCCTGTGGGCGCAGGACACCTCCGAGCTGTTCTTCTCCGACGTGTTCGTCCCGGACGAGAACCTGCTGGGCGTCGAGGGCGGCGGCTTCCGCCACCTGATGGCCCACCTGCCCCTGGAGCGCCTCGCCATCGCCGCCGGTGCGGTCGCCTCGGCCAGTGCGGCACTCGACTGGACGGTGGCGTACACCAGGGAGCGCCAAGCGTTCGGCCAGCCGATCGGGTCGTTCCAGAACTCGCTGTTCACCCTGGCCGACCTGGCCACCGAGCTCGACGTCGCCCGCGCCTACCTGGACAGGTGCATCCTCGCCCACAACGCCGGGACGCTCACCTCGGTGGACGCCTCGAAGGCCAAGCTGTTCTGCACCGAGATGCAGATGAAGCTCGTCGACCGATGCCTGCAGCTGCACGGCGGCTACGGCTACATGCTGGAGTACCCGATCGCGAAGGCCTACCTGGACGCCCGCGTCCAGAGGATCTACGGCGGCACCAACGAGATCCAGCGCCAGATCATCGGCCGCGACCTCACCGGCCTCCGGTAGCGCGATGGCGCCGACGCCCGCGGGCGCTCGCGCCATCCTGCCCGGGTGGCGGCGCGGCCCGCGGGGCCCGTCCCAGGCAGGCGGTCAGGCCGCCGGGTGCCGCCTTGGCCGCATGGTGCCCATGCTCCAGCCGGACGGCGCCGCGTGGCACAGCGGCGCCGGGCAGAGATAGACCGTGTCCGGGCCGAACCCGAACGCCCCGGGCAGCATCCGGTCCAGGGTGAGGCCGGACCCGAACGGCGCGTCCGGCCGGGCCGGCACGATGCCCTTCGGCTGCCCGGTCGTGCCCGACGAGTGGAACATGTACGAACCCTCGCGTCCCCTGCCGGCTCGTCCGCCGGGAAGCCGGCCACCGCGGCGTCGAGGTCCTCGAACCCGGCCGCCGCTGCGCGGGCGGCCCCGCCGCCGGGGCCGGCCGGCGCGCAGCAGCCGCACCGTCAGCCCGCCCCCACCGCCGGCCTGCTCGGCGACAGCAACGGCGATATCCGCCACCCCGGCGGACGCGACCAGCGCCCGGGCACCGCAGTCCCGCACCATGTACGCCGCCTCCGCCGCCGTCAGGTGTGATTCACCGGCGTCCACAGCAGGCCGGACCGCTGCGCGGCCCACGCCGCGACGAGGTACTCCGGACGGTTGTCGAACAGCACCGCCACATGGTCGCCCACGCCGAGCCGGCGAGCCGCGAACAGCCGGGCCAGCCCGATCGATGCCTCTCACCGAGCTCCCGGTAGGTCAGCACCGAGTTGGTCTCCGCGACGACGACCGCCGCGGCGTGCGGATGCGCCGCGGCCAGACGGGACAGATGCAACGCGGTCTCCTTCCAGGCCGGTCAGCCAGGCGGCCCAGCGGGCGGACACCTCACCAGCACGATCAGCTCTCCCTGCCGGGAGGGCTCGCACTTCCGTGAGCTGGGCCATATAGTTTATTAAAAACACTAGGTTGACGAACGAAGGACCCACGGGCACGATAAGCGGGCCTCGGTGGGCACCTGGTCGGACGGTCCGGCCGCGCCCGCCCTGAGCCGGTCCGCCGGGCGCGGTCCGCTATCCCGAATCCCAGGAGACCTCGATGACCAACCTCCCAGCTTCGGCCGCGGCCAAGGCCTCCTCCAGCGGGCAGTTACAGGGGGCGCGTCCTCGCGCTCGCCGGAACGGGCCTGGGATGGCCGAGTCGCCAGAGGGCCGACGACAGGCCCAGGACAAGGAGCAGGACAAGGAGAAGGTGTGACAAACGCCGCAAAGCAGATACCGGTCCATCGCGGCTTCGAGCACGGCACGGATCCGGGTCTGCTGGCTCGCCACCGCCAGGAATGGGACCGGCTGCGTGAGGAGACGCCGGTCTTTCGCAGCGACGTCGCGGACCACCTCGGCTACAGCCTGTGGTATCTGCTGCGTTACGAGGACAACCTCGCCGCCCTGCAGAACTACGAGCTGTTCTCCAGCCGCACTGTCCAGCACCTGGGTGACAGCACCCACAGGTTGATCCCCGAGGAGCTCGACCCGCCCGAGCACACCAAGTACCGGCGGGTGCTGTCCCATCACTTCTCGCCGAAGGCGGTCCGCGGCTGGGAGGGGGAGATCCGCCGGCTGTGCGTCAGCCTCATCGAGGAGCTGGCCCCGCGCGGCGAGTGCGAGCTGCTGACGGACTTCTCGCAGCGCTTCCCCACCACGATCTTCCTGAAGATCATGGGGCTGCCGGTCGATCTGCGCGAGACGTTCATCGCCCGGGCCAACACCGTGCTGCACGAGCGCAACGACACCGACCCGGACGGGTCCAGGCGCCAGGCCGCGACCGCCGCGATCGTCGCCGACCTCGCCGCCATCTTCGCCGCCCGCCGCACCGAGCGCCAAGACGACCTGGTCACCCGGCTGGTGACCGAGACCATCGACGGCGAGCCGATAGGTGAGGAACAGCTGTTCGCGATGGGGTTCCTGCTCTACATCGCCGGGCTGGACACCGTCGCGAGCATGCTCGGCTACATCTTCCGCCACCTGGCGGAGGACCCGGCGCTGCGGGCGAAGCTGATCAGCGAGCCCGGGCTGATCCCGGACGCGGTCGAGGAGTTCCTGCGGCTCTACCCGATCGCCACCACCGCCCGGGTGGTGACCCGCGACACCGAGTTCGCCGGCTGCCCGATGCGCAAGGGCGACCGGATCCTCTGTGTGACCGCCGCCGCCGGCCGCGACCCGCGCGAGTTCCCCAACCCCGACAAGTTCGTGCTCGACCGCAGCCCCAACCGGCATCTGACGTTCGGCGCCGGCCCGCACCGCTGCGCTGGCTCCCACCTCGCCCGCATCGCACTCGCCGTCGCGATCGAGGAATGGCTGCGCCGCATCCCCGACTTCCGGATCGCCGACGGGGCGCAGCTGACCGAGCATGTCGGCGCCGTCGCCGGTCTGGACGCCCTCCCCCTCGTCTGGGACCGCTGACCCGGCCAACCGCCGACGCGCGACCGAGGGTCGTCGCCTCGAAGTCCTCCCACATCCACGCATACGGACTTGCCCGGGCCGGAACCCGGACATAGCCAGAAACGAGGAAGAACGCCATGCGCGGTTTACTCCAGGCCCGGCGCAGCAGGTGGCTGCTCGCCGGCGCGGTGGCACTGACCGTCGTCGCCACGTCGACCGCCTGCGGAAGTGACGACGACACCGACACCCCCGCCACACCGGCGGACAGCGGCGTCGAGGAGGTCCTGGGCACGAAGAACCCAGCCTCGGGCACGCCCATCACCATCGGCTTCATCAGCGCCTCCGCGTCGGACAACCCGCTGTCCGCCCAGTTCCAGCGCAACGAGGCCGGCCTGGAGATGGCCGCCGACTATCTCAACGAGTACCGGGGCGGGATCGCCGGCCACCCGGTCGAGCTGTTCATCTGCCAGGGCGGGGAGACCCCCGCCGGCAGCCAGGACTGCGCGAACCAGATGGTCAACAGGAACGTGGCCGCGGTGGTCGCCGCCTACACCGGCCAGGGCTCGGTGATCACCCCGATCCTCACCAACGCCGGCATCCCCTACGTGGGCCTGACCGGCGCCTCCAACGAGGAACTCAGGACGCCCGGCGCCTTCATGCTGACCGGCGGGTTCCCGTCGACGCTCGCCGGCTACGCCCAGCACGCCAAGGACAACGGCATCGAGAAGTTCGCACTCCTCGCCACCAACGCGCCGGCAGTGCTGCAGGCGGCCCAGGGCATCGGCACTGCCGTCTTCGGGAACGCCGGCGTCGGCTACGAGGTCATCCCGGTACCCCCCGGCACCCCGGACATGACCTCGCAGATGCAGGCCGCCGTGCAGGGCGGCGCCGACGCCATCGGCGTGGTCGGCGACCTGACCTTCTGCGCCGCCTGGCTGCAGGCCTACCAGACCCTCGGGCTGACCCAGCACAAGTACCTAATCAGCACGTGCATCGACCCGAGCAACATCGACGCGTTCGGCTCGGTGATCGAGGGCTCGGTCATGGCGGCCACGACGACGACCGACCTGGCGGACTCGGACGCCAGGCTCTACGCGGCGATCGGGCGAACCTACGGCGAGGACGTCGACCCGGACCCGGCTCTCAGCAGCGGCCAGGCGGCGGCTGCCATCGCCCTTCTGTCGTTCGGGCGCGCGCTCGAGGGCCTCACCGGCGAGGTGACCCCGGAGGCGGTGCTCGAGGCGTTCAAGAGCGCCAAGGACGTCCCGCTGTTCCTCGGCGGCGGCATCACGTTCAGCTGCGACGGCTCCGCGGTCGCTTTCCTGCCGAGCGTCTGCTCCGGCGACACCCTGATCGGCGTGCTCAACGCCGAGGGCAAACTCGAGGGCACCAGCCTGGTCAAGACTGAGACCCTGCTCAAGCTGTAGATCGCCCTCTTCGGGAACGCGGAGATCGGTGATCCGCCCCGCTGCCCGCCCGGCGTCGTCCTGGTAGCCGTCAGCGGCCCCGGGCGACGCCGGGCGGGCGCCCCACTTCCCGGCGGCAGGCAGGACATCGATGAGCGTCGACACCACGAACGAGATCCCGCAGACCACGGCGGACACGCCGTTCGTCCCCGAGGACGACACCCACCCAAGGGGGTCGCCCGGCTGCTGTGTGTCGCCCGCGAGCTCGACATCGCCGGCCGCAAGGAGGATGCCGCCGACCTGGCCGACCTCCTCCCCGCCGGCCTGCGCGCCGCCGGTCCCGACGTGCTCCCGGCCGCGCGCCCTTACCGCCGCCGCGAACGTCGCCGGCAGGATCAGCGACGACTACTACGTCCGCTACCTGTGGCGGCGGGTCCGGCGTGACGACCAGCTTGCCCGTCACGCCCTAGCCCTGCGCGACCGGACCTGGCCGCCTCTGCGCGACAAGCCACCTCTGATCGACCTCTGACCGACAACGACGCTCGGCCGCCAGTAAAGGAGCAGTACCGCATGACGACGAACGGCGCGGCCCCGGGCGCCGCCAACAGCCCGGCCGCGGGTGGGACCGCCGAGGCGGCCCGCCTGGTGCTCGACGGAATCCGGATCGTCGATCTGTCCTGGGGCCTGGCCGGGCCGGTGGCGACCCAGATGCTGGCGTCCGCCGGCGCTGATGTGATCAAGGTGGAGCCGCCGTCCGGCGACCCGATGCGGCGGCTGTACCCGGCCGCCTTCGCCACCTGGAACCGGGACAAGCGCAGCGTCGTGCTGGACCTCGACGACCCACGGCTCGCAGACCTGCTCGCTACCGCCGACGTGCTGGTCCACTCCCTGCGGCCGAGCACCGCCCGCCGCCATGGGCTGGACGACGAGACGCTCGCGGCGCGGTACCCACGGCTGGTCGTCTGCGGCATCACCGGCTACCCGCGCGGGCACGCGGACGCCGAACGGCCCGGCTACGACCTGCTCGTGCAGGCCCGCGCGGGCCTGATGGACGTCCAAGTCGGCTGGCGCGAGGGCCCGATCGTCTGGCGGTTCTTCGCGCCGAGCTGGGGCGCGGCCTACCTCGCGGCGACCGGTGTCGCCGCCCGCCTCTACCATCGCGCCCGTGGCGACAAGGCCAGCGCCGACGGCCACGGCGGGCGCGGCGGGCCCGCGCACACCAGCCTCGCCCAGGGCCTGCACCTGATCCTCAACCTGGCATGGTGCCAGGCCGAGAACCCCACACCGAGCCTGCTGGAGGGCCAGCCGGGCACCCTCGTCCTTCCCCAGGTCGCCCTCTACCGCTGCCGCGACGGTGCCTGGATCCAGATCCTCAACCCGGCCGACCGGGTCGATCTGTCGGTGATGCCGCTGATGAAGGAGGCCATCGCCGAGCTCGGCCGCGAGGGCGAGCCGTTCAGCGCCGACCTCATGCGCGCCGCCCTAGCACGCCGCGACAGCGCCGGCTGGGTCGCGCAGGTCCGCGCGCTGGACGTCGCCGTGGACATCGTCGCGCCGATCGGGGAGATCCTGCGCAATCCCGACGTCGCGGCCAACGGCTTCGCGGTCCGGGTCGACGACGCCGAGTTCGGCCCCACCCTGCAGGCCGCGCCCCCGTTCCGGGGGGACCAGGGCTTCAGGGCCGCCCGCCCGGCGCCGCGGCTGGGCGAGCACAACGACCTGCTCACCGGGCTGCCCGCGGCACCGGCCCGGGCCCCTGCTTCGCAGGCGTCGGCGTCGCCGACGGCGGGCGGCGGCCACCCGCTGGCCGGCCTGCGGGTCGTCGACTTCGGCGCGTTCCTTGCCGGGCCGTTGGCCACGATGGTGCTGGCCGACCTCGGCGCCGACGTGGTGACGGTCGAGCCGGTCACCGGCGACCCGGTGCGCGGCTGGCGGGACGTGTTCTTCGTCGCCAGCAACCGGGGCAAGCGCGGCGTCGCGCTCGACATCGCCTTCCCGTCCGCGCGCCCGGCCATCGAGCGGCTGATCCGCTGGGCCGACGTGGTCCACCACAACATCCGGGCGAAGACGGCCGTCCGCCTGCGCCTCGACCGCGACACGGTGAACGAACTCAACCCGCGCGCCGTCTACGGCCATGTCTCCGCGTACGGCCTGCACGGCCCGATGGCCGATGCGCCCGGCTTCGACTCGATCTTCCAGTCGATGGCCGGGTGGCAGCTTGCGAACGCTGGCGAGGGCAACCCGCCGCTGTTCGTCCACCTGGGGTACATCGATATCCTCACCGCGATGTCCTCCGCCGTCGCCACGCTGCTCGCCCTGTACCACCGGGAGCGCACCGGCGAGGTCACCGCCAGCGAGGCCGCCCTGCTCAGCACGGCCGTCTTCACCACGAGCGAGACGATGCTGCGCCTCGAGACCGACACCCTCACCCCGGTACCGGTCCTCGACTCCCAGCAGACCGGCCTGGCTCCCGGCTACCGGATCTACCAGACCTCGGACGGCTGGGTCGCCGTCGTGGCGCTGGACGCCGACGCTCTCGGCGTCGTCTGCCGTGTCGTCGGCGCCGAGTCCGTCGAGGACCTGGCAGCCCGCGTCGCGGAGCGCGGCAGCGAGGAGCTGGCCGCGGCGCTCACCGCCGCCGGCATCGCCGCCGAGGTGGTCCGGGAGCTCCGCTACTTCTCGGTCTGGGAGGACGAGGAGGAACTGCGGACGAGGATGGTCGTCTCCTACCCGCAGGCCGACTGGGGCGAGATGCGCCAGTTCGGCGCCTACTGGGACTTCGGCGACCTGGACCTGCGGCTCGACCGGGCCTGCCCGGCCGTGGGCCAGCACACCGCCGAGGTGCTGGCCGAGCTCGGCCTGACGGCCGAGGAGATCGAGGCGCTGCTCGCGGCCGGGGCCG
>JADGHD010000214.1 GCA_019689615.1 Frankia sp.
CGTGGCCTGGCGGCCCCAGGTGTCCTCTGTTCGTGGCCTGGCGGCCCCAGGTGTCCTCTGTTCGTGGCCTGGCGGCCCCGGGTGTCCTCTGCGTGGCCTGGCGGCCGGGTGTCCTGTGCGCGGGCCGGCGGCCGCCGGTGTCCTATGCGCGCTTGGACTCGAGCAGGCTGGCGAGCAGGCCGTTGACGAATGCCGGCGAGCGGTCGGTGGAGACGGACTTGGCGAGCTCGACCGCCTCGTCAATCGCGACCCGGTCGGGTACGTCGTCGCGCCACATCAGCTCGAGGACCGCGATCCGCAGGATGTTGCGGTCCACCGCCGGCATCCGTTCCAGCGTCCAGCCCTGGGCGTGCTCGGAGATGAGACGGTCGATGCTGGAAAGGCGCTCGGCGACGCCGCGGACCAGCTCCTGCGCGTACTCGCTGATCGGCGGGTCTGGCTGGGCCAGGCGCGCCGCCAGCGTCTCCAGCGGCGGGACCGAGCGCATGTCCGACTCGTAGAGGATGTCGAGCGCGCGTTTGCGGGCCTTGGACCGGGCGCTCAGCTCGACACCCTCCCCAGGTAGCGGCCGTCCCTGGTGTCCACCTTCACCTTCTCGCCGGTGGTGACGAACAGCGGGACCTGGATGGTCGCGCCGGTCTCCAGCGTCGCGGGCTTCGTGCCACCGGTGGACCGGTCGCCCTGCAGGCCGGGCTCGGTGTGCGCGATGGTCAGCTCGACGCTCGCCGGCAGCTCCACGTACAGCGGCGCGCCGTCGTGCAGCGCGACCGTGACGTTGGTGTTCTCCAGCATGTAGTCGGCCGCCGAGCCGACCACCTCCGGCGGCACCTGGATCTGGTCGTAGGACTCGAGGTCCATGAAGACGAAGTCGGTGCCCTCCCGGTAGAGGTACGTCATCTCCCGCTTGTCGACGGTGGCGACGTCCACCTTGACGCCAGCGTTGAAGGTCCTGTCGACGACCTTGCCCGTCAGCACGTTCTTCAACGTGGTGCGGACGAACGCCCCGCCCTTACCCGGCTTGACGTGCTGGAAGCCGACGACGTTCCACAGGACGCCGTCGATGTCGAGCGTCATGCCGTTCTTCAGGTCGTTCGTGGTAGCCACTGTCCGCGTCTCTCCATGATCCATTCGTCGAGGTCGCGCCCGAGTCTACCGATCTGCCGGCGAAGATCAGGGCGCCAGGCGGGCGGCGACCGCCCGCAGCGCGAGCAGGTACGAGTCGACGCCGAGACCCGTGATGGTCCCGGTCGCCACCGGGCCGATCACGCTGACGTGCCGGAACGGCTCGCGCGCTGCGACCTGGGACAGGTGTACCTCGATCAGCGGACCGGCAACCGCCGCGGCGGCGTCCCGCAGCGCGTACGAGTAGTGCGTCCATGCCCCGGGGTTGAGGATGACCGCGGCGCCGGTGTCGGCGGCCTCGTGCAGCCAGCCGATCATCGTCGCCTCGTCGTCCGTCTGCCGGCAGTCGACCCGGATCCCCAGCTCGGCCGCCGTCTTCTCGACGGCAGCCACCAGCTCCTGGTAGGTCGTCCGGCCGTAGACGGCCGGCTCCCGCCTGCCGAGCCGGCCGAGGTTGACTCCGCTGAGCACCAGGACCGGCGGCGTGTCGGGCATCAGCCGGCTCCCTTCTCTGTCTGGCGCTGGTCTGTCTGGCGCTGGCTGGCGGCCGGGCCAGCGCTCGCCCGGCCAGCGGCCCGGTCAGCGCTGACCGCGTCGTAGGCGGCGCGCAGCAGGTCCGGGTCGGGGTCGTCGAGGATCCGCGGCGCGGCGAGCGCGTCGAGCACGACGAACCGCAGCCGCCGGCCGCGGGACTTCTTGTCGACGCGCATCGCGGCGACGAGGTCCGGCCAGGCGTCGGCGCCGCCTGGGTAGCTGACCGGCAGGCCGACCCGGGCGAGCAGGTCGCGGTGGCGGTCGGCGATGGCCTGGTCGAGGCCGGCGGCGAGGCGGGACAGCTCGGCAGCGAACACCATGCCGACCGAGATCGCCTCGCCGTGCCGCCAGCGGAAGCCCTCCACCTTCTCGATCGCGTGGCCGAGGGTGTGGCCGTAGTTGAGGATCTCCCGCCGGCCCGCCTCGCGCGGGTCGCCGGAGACGACGTCGGCCTTCACCCGGATAGCGCGTTCGATCAGCTCGGGCAGGTGGCTGGCGCCGGTCGGGTCGGCGTCGAGCAGGTCGAGGATCACCGGGTCGGCGATGAAGCCGGCCTTGACCACCTCGGCGAGCCCGGCCCGCACCTCGGCCGCGGGCAGCGTGGCCAGCAGCCCGGTGTCGCAGAGCACCGCGAGTGGCTGGTGGAACGCCCCGACCAGGTTCTTGCCGGCGGCGATGTCGATCCCGGTCTTGCCGCCGACGGCGGCGTCGACCATGGCCAGCACGGTGGTCGGGACGTGCGCCACGTCGACGCCGCGCAGCCAGCAGGCGGCGACGAAGCCGGCCAGGTCGGTGGTGGCGCCGCCGCCGAAGCCGACGACGACGTCGTCCCGGGTGAACCCGTGCCGGCCGAGCTCGTCCCAGCAGTGGCCGGCGACGGAGAGCTCCTTGGCCGCCTCGCCGTCCGGCACCGCGATCAGGTGGGTCTGGACCCCGGCGGCGCGCAGGCCATCGGCGGCGGTGGCGGCGGGGGTGGCCAGCGCCTGCGGGTGCACGATGGCCGCCCTGGTCCGCCCGGCGAGGAGGGCCGGCAGCTCGGCGGCGACCCCGGGCCCGACCACGACCTCGTACTCCCGGTCCCCGGCCGGGCGCACGGGGATCCGCACCGGCTCGGCGGCGGCCGGGCTCGGCGAGCCGAGCGCGGCCAGCACCAGCTCGGCCACCTCCTCGGGGGCGCGCCCGGCGGTGTCGACGACCACCGTCGCCACCTCCTCGTAGAGCGGGCGGCGCTCGCGCAGCAGGGCGGCGAGCCTGGCCCGCGGCGCCTCGACCAGCAGCGGGCGGTCCCGAGCCAGGCCCACCCGCCTTGCCGCGTCGGCGACGTCGACGACCAGGTAGACGACGGTGTGCCCGGCCAGGGCAGCGCGGGTCCCCGGGTCGAGCACGGCCCCGCCGCCCAGCGCCAGCACGCCAGGGTGCTCGGCCAGCGCGCTGGCCACGGCCTCGCGCTCGGCGGCGCGGAAGGTCTCCTCGCCCTTCTCGATGAAGATGTCGGCGACGGTCATGCCGAGCGTCGCCTCGATGTCGGCGTCGGTGTCGCGCAGCGTCACCCCGAGCCGCTCGGCGACGATGTGGCCAACCGTCGTCTTGCCCGACCCAGGCGGGCCGACCAGGACCGCCACCGGCCGCCGGCCAGCGGAGCCCTCCCCGGAAGCGGTGCCGGTCACGAGCGCAACGCCAGGGACTTCAGGTACGCCTCGTAGTTGCGCCGGGTCTCCTCGACCGAGTCGCCACCGAACTTCTCCAGCGCGGCGTCGGCGAGCACCAGCGCGACCATCGCCTCGGCGACGACGCCGGCCGCCGGCACCGCGCACACGTCGGAGCGCTGCGCGATCGCGACGGCGGTCTCGCCGGTGGCCACGTCCACGGTGGACAGCGGCCGGGACAGCGTCGAGATCGGCTTCATCGCCGCGCGCACCCGCAGCACCTCGCCGTTGGTCATCCCGCCCTCGACGCCGCCGGCGCGGTCGGTGGCCCGGCGCACCCGCTTGACGCCGCCCTCGGGCGCGAGCACCTCGATCTCGTCGTGCGCGGCCGACCCGCGGCGGCGGGCCGTGGTGAAGCCGTCGCCGAACTCGACGCCCTTGACCGCCTGGATCCCCATCAGCTCGCCGGCCAGCCGGGCGTCGAGGCGCCGGTCGCCGTGGACGTAGCTGCCCAGCCCCGGCGGGCAGCCGTAGGCCAGCAGCTCGATGATCCCGCCGAGGGTGTCCGCGTCCCGGTGCGCGGCGTCGATCTCGGCGACCATCCGCTCGCTGGTCGCCGGGTCGGCGCAGCGGCACGGGTCGGCGTCGATGGCGGCGAGCGACGCCGGCGTTGGCAGCGGGGTGCCGGGCGGCACCTCGACCGACCCGATCGCCACGACGTGCGAGAGGATCTCGATCCCGTACGCCTGCCGCAGCAGCGCCCTGGCGACCGTGCCGATCGCCACCCGGGCGGCGGTCTCCCGGGCGCTGGCCCGCTCCAGCACCGGGCGGGCGTCGTCGAACCCGTACTTCTGCATGCCGGCGAGGTCGGCGTGGCCCGGGCGGGGCCTGGTCAGCGGCGCGTTGCGGGCGAGGCCCGCGAGCTCCGCCGGATCGACCGGGTCCGGCGACATCACCTTGGTCCACTTGGGCCACTCGGTGTTGCGCACCAGGATGCTCACCGGCCCGCCGAGGCTCGCCCCGTGCCGCAGGCCGCCGATCAGCTCGACCTCGTCCCGCTCGAACTTCATCCGGGCGCCGCGGCCGTAGCCGAGCCGACGCCTGGCCAGCTCGTCCCCGATCTCGGCGCTGGTCACCCGGATCCCGGCCGGTAGGCCCTCGACCGTCGCCACCAGCGCCGGCCCGTGCGACTCCCCAGCCGTCAACCAACGCACCATGTCGCCCAGTCTTTCACGCGCCGACGAGGGGGCTTAGCCGGCAACGACCGCCAGCAGCGTGCCAAGCAGCAGGTGAGGGCCGTAGGCCAGGCGACAGGTGCGGGTGGCGCGCCCGGTGGCCAGCCGGACGACGGCGAGCAGGCCGGCCGACAGCGTGCCCAGCAGCAGGCCGACCAGGACCTGCGCCACGCCGAGCCAGCCGAGCGCGATGCCGAGCAGGCCGGCGAGCTTCACGTCGCCGCGGCCGAGGCCGCCGCGGGCGAGCGAGTGCGCCAGCGCGAAGAACAGGTACAGCGCGACGCCGGCGGCCAGCGCCCGGCCGAGCCGGCCGGCCGACGCGTTCCCGTGCCCGTCGCCGTCGACCAGCGCGGCCAGGCCGAACAGGGCGACGAGCACCGGGTAGCTCGGCAGGACGATCGCGTCCGGCAGGCGGTGGACCCGCAGGTCGACCACGGCGAGCACGACCCCGGCGAGCGTGAGGTACAGGTAGGCCGGCAGCCAGCCGGGGTGGTCGCGCAGGGCCCAGGTGACGGCCCCGACGGCGGCCGCGGTCACGGCCGCGAGCACCGGCGTCGGCGGCACCGGCCGGCGGACCGGCTCGCCGTCGGCCGGCGGGAACGCCCCGGCCAGCCGCCCCAGCCACGGCACCGGCAGGACAGCCGCGAGCCCGAGCGCGATCGCCACGCCCATCCGCGCTCCTCCGCTCCCCGTGCCGCCCGACAACGGCCACTATGACCGGTTGATCACCGGCCTGCCGCCGGGTTGGCCCGAAACGGGCGTCGACGAGCCGCCGGGCTGGCCCATGGCCGCCCGCGTGCCGCCGCGTTGGCCGGTTGGTCGCCGACGCCGGCCGGGGCCGTCGGCGCCCTGGCCGGACCGGCGGTCACCGGGCCAGGGGCTGGCCCGGCCCGGCGAGGCGGTCAGCGGGTGCTGGTCGGGATCCCGGTCGGGGCGTCGGGGGCGGTGCGGGCCAGCGCCTCGGTGCCGACCGCCAGCAGCGCGGAGACGTCGATCTCGCGGCCGGTGAACAGGCGGACCTGGTCGGCGGCCTGGGCGGCGAGCACGACGAGGCCGCCGGCCACCCGGGCGCCGCAGCGGTAGGCGGTGACCGCCAGCGCGGTCGGCCAGGGGTGGTAGAGCAGCTCGACCAGGGGGCAGCCGGCCGGCCAGGACCAGTCGGCGAGCTGGTCGGTGGCGCCCGCGGGCGTGGTGGCGATGACCAGGTCGGGGCCGGAGCGCAGGCCGCCGGTGACGGTCTCCCACGGCAGGGCGCTGACCTCCAGGCCGAGCTGGCGGCCGATCTCGGCGAGCGGGGCCACCGCGGCCGGGCGCCGGGCGACCACCCCGACCCGGGTGGCGCCGACCCGGGCGAGCGCGGCGACGGCCGCCCGGGCCGTGCCGCCGGCGCCCAGGATGAGCGCGCGGACCGGCGGTGCCGGCGGCGCGCCTGGCGGCCGGCCGGGGCCGAGCACCTGGGTGATCGCGTACTGGATGCCGGCGACGTCGGTGTTGTGGCCAGACAGCGTGCGGTCGGCCTCGACGACGACCGTGTTGACCGCCCCGGTGAGCCGCGCCGTCGGGTCGAGCCGGTCGACGAGCCCCACGGCGGCGGTCTTCAGCGGCATGGTCAGCGACAGGCCGGCCCAGCCCGGCTCGGCGCGCGCGGTGGCGAACCGGGCGGGCAGGCCGGCCTCGTCGGTTTCCCGGGCGTCGTACTCCCAGTCCAGGCCGAGCATCCGATAGGCGGCCCGGTGGAGCACTGGTGACAGCGAGTGACTGATCGGTGAGCCAAGGACCGCCGCTCGCCGTCTAACCACCGCGCGTGCCTCCCCGGGCGTAGTACTCGGCCATCAGCTGGTCGAACTCCGCTGAAGTACTGGCGAACTTCGTCTCGCCGTTGTCCGGCATCGAGACAAAGTACATGGCCGTGCCGTGTGCTGGGTTGAGCGCGGCGGTCAGCGCCCGCAGACCCGGGTTGTTGATCGCGCCAGGCGGCAGACCGCCCGGGGCCTGCGGGTTCTTGGCCGAGGTGTTGTACGGGTTGGTATTGCGCAGATCACTCTCTGTGAGCGGCTCGGTGGTCTTGCCCACGACGTAGCGCGTCGTCGAGTCCATGCCGAGGGTCCGGAACCGGCCGCTGGTGTCGTTGAGCCGGTTGTAGATCACCTCGGCGACCCGGGCGGCGTCGGCCGTGCTCGGCACCTCGCCCTCGATGATCGACGCCACCGTGATGATCTCGTGCGCGGTCATGTTCACGCTGGCGGCGGTCGCGACGAGGTTGATCGACTGAGCCTGCCTGACCAGCTCGTCGACCATCATCTGCAGGGTCTCGACCGGCGTCGCGTCCGGGTTGAGGTTGTACGTCGTCGGGAACAGGTAGCCCTCGAGCTTGTTGCGCGCGGCCGGGCCCGGGTCCTCCCAGAAGTCCGGCAGCACCAGGCCGGCGGCCGCCGGGTCCTTGACGATCGCCTCGTACTGCTCCTTGGGCACCCCGAGCCGGTTCGACAGCTCGGTGATGATCCAGTCCACTGTCCGCCCCTCGGGGATCGTGAACCGGTAGACGTTGGCGCTCGGGTCGAGTAAGGCGGCGAGCGCGTCGACGGCCCGCATCTCCTTCTTCAGCACGTACGTGCCGGGCTGGATCCTGACGGAGTTCTCCGGGTCGTTGGCGGCTGCGGTGATGAACGCCTGCTCGCTCTTCACCACGCCCGCATCGAAGAGCACCTTGGCGATGTCGGTGGCGGTCGCGCCCTCGACGACGGTGACCGTCGCCTCGCCGCCGCCCGGGCCGGGGTAGTCCGGGATCTCCGGCGCGCCGGTGAACCGGTCCAGCAGCCGGCCGCCGAGGAAGATCCCACCGCCCAGCACGACGGCGACGACCACGAGCAGGATGACCAGCTTGGGCGCTGCCCGGCCGCGGCCACCGCCGCCCCTGCCGGGCTGCCGCCGCGACCAGCTCAGGCCGCCAGGGCCGGCGCCGCGGTCGGACGGCCCGCCATGGCGGTGGCGGCCCGCCCGGTCGTCCTCGTCCAGCGGCTCGTCGTCGTAGTCGTCCTCGTCGTCATACAGGTCGTCGGCGTGGCCGTCCCGCGGGCCGACGCGGCGGCCCGGCCCGTAGCGCGGGCCGCCGAGGTCGTGGTGGTCCAGGTCATCGTGGCCCAGGTCCTCGTCGTGGCCGAGGTCCTCGTCGAGGTCGTGTCCCAGGTCGTCATGACCCAGGTCGTCGTAGCGCCCGCCGACGTGGTCCAGGTCGTCGTCGACCGGGCCGACGCCGCCGAGGTAGCGAAGCGCCATGGTCTTGCGCTCGCGGCCGAGCTCCGCGGAGGGCGGCCCGGGCGCGACGGGCGGT
>JADGHD010000215.1 GCA_019689615.1 Frankia sp.
CTGAGGATGGAGGCGAGAATGGCGTCCGACGAGCCGGCTGGCCCGCTCGACGCGGTCGGTTCGCCGAGCCGGGCTGTCGGCGTCGATGAGGACCACGCGGCCGTTGGGCCGGCCGGGGTCGCCTTTGCCGCTGGAGGGGCCGGCACCGGGCCGGTGGAATTTCCTTCGTTGGCGGTGGCGCCTGAGCGGCGTGAGCACCGGGATGACGGGGCCGGGCAGCGGCGGCCTGTCCTGGTCTGGCGGTTTGCTGCGCCGATGCGGATGATCTCCAGTGCGGTGCTCGGTGGTGGCCTGACCCGTGGTGAGTGGGTCATCAATGCCGAGGTCACGGCTGACTACCGGCGGGAGGATCCCGGCCGGCATCTGCAGGACATCGCGAGCGAGCTCGGGTTGCCCGTGCAGGCCGGGGTTGGGCTGATGACCGCGACGGACGTCCTGCGGGTGTGCGGCGCCCGGGACGGCGGGGTTCGTTGCGACGCGACGGTCGGGCTGGCTTACCCGGCCTGGGCCGCCGCGCCGGACGGCCTGCCGTTGCCGGCGGTCCCGTGGCGGCCGGGCACGGTCAACCTGGTGTGCGTGCTGCCCGTGCGCCTGAGCGACGCGGCGCTGGTCAACGCGGTCATCACCGCCACCGAGGCCAAGAGTCAGGCGTTGCTCGAGGCTGGGGTGCCGGGGACCGGAACGGCCTCGGATGCCGTCGTGGTCGCCTGCCCCGACGGCACGGCCGACGTCCGATGGCCGTATGCCGAGTTCTGCGGCCCGCGCTCGTTGTGGGGAGCACGGCTTGCCCGCGCCGTCCACGCCGCCGTGGCCGAGGGCACGGCGCGCTATGCCGCTCGGTGGTCGCAGCCCTCGACCTGAGCCGGCCGTGCGGCCCCGTTCCGCTATGTGTCCCTGACGAGGGTGGCGGCGGCCGGCTGGGGCTGGGTGCGCGCCCTCGTCACGCCGTCTGCCGGCGGGGTGGTGTGCCGCGTGCTCCGGATGTGACGGGCGAAGGCGGCGGCGGACACGATGACGGCCGCGACGGCGTAGGAGCTGACCCGAAGCGTCCAGGCGTCCCCTGGCACGTCGGTGAACAGGGAGATGTACAGGGGATAGGCGGCCGCCGCCACCGCGAGCCACTCCAGCCGGCCGGCGACCACAGCCCGGGCCGCCAGCAGGACGCCATACCAGGGCTGGGCGGGCGTCGCCGTCAGGTAGGCCGCGCCGACCAGCCACAGCGCGGCCCGCTCGACGGGCACCCGTCGCGGGTCGGAACGCAGCACAGCGGCGGTGACGCCGACGAGCACCGCGGCCGCGACCGTCCTGGCGGCGGAGCCGGAAATGCCGAGCGCGGCGAGCAGCAGGAACCGGCTGCCCTCGTCGTAGCCTTCGACGTCCAGGTACTGCGGGAGGAAGCCGAGGACTCCCGTTCCCACCGCCAGGACGTGCGGGAAGTACACCAGCGCGACAACGGCGACAGCCGCGCCCAGCAGGCTGACGGGCCGGCACGCCCGGCCTCGCCCTGCGGCGGCCGGGAGCAGCAGCGCCGGGTAGAGCTTGACCGCGACCGCCGCGCCGAGCAGCGCTCCGGCCAGCCACGCCCGTCGCCGGGACAACGCCGGGTGCGCGTCGGAGACCAGGCCCGCGCCCGGCGAGGGATCCGCTTCCTCTCCCACATCCGGCGGGCGCTTCGGCCTGCCGGCGCGGCGGCGCGACGTCAGTACCGCTGTCCCACCGAGGGCGAGCAGCGCGCCGAGGACGTCGACGTGCGCGTCCGAGCCGGCGTCGATGCCGGCGAGCGGCGTCAGCGCGTAGAACGCGACGTGGCGCGGGTCGCGGCCGCGGGCCGCCAGCATCGCCATGACCAGGCCGACCAGCGCCAGCGAGGCGAGCGACGCGTAGAGCTGCAGGTTGTGCTCGCGCGGCGGGCCGGGCAGCAGGTGCACGGCGGTGAAGTAGGCCTGCGCGACGGGCGGGTAGATGGTGTGCGCCCGGGGGTAGTTCAGCCGGGTGCAGCCTCGGCTGGGGTTCTCGGCCGTGCAGTTGGCGGAGTCGGGGAACAGCCAGCTGTCGCGAAGCTCCGCCAGCTCCGCGGCCAGCGGCCCGTAACGGTAGGGGTCGATGCCGGCGGCCTGCACCCGGCCGTCCCAGGCGTAGCGGTAGAGATCGTCGGACATCCGCGGGCCACCGGTGAGCGCAACGGCGTGGATCGCGACGGCCCCGGCGAGCAGGAGGGCGACGGCCAGCCGGCGGGGCGCGGCCAGAACCAGCAGGGTGGCCGTGACCAGCGCCAGCGCCCACCACAGCAGGGTCAGGTAGAGCAGCGCCGGGCGGGCGACCAGGTAGCCCGGCTGGCGCTGCACCGCCACCTGGCAGGCCAGCACACCGGCCAGCCCGACGACGGCGCCGGCCAGCGCCGCGAGCCGCCACCGGCCCGCCCGTGCCGCCCACCGGCCTGGCCGCGCGGGCGTGCCCGGGTCGTCGGCGACGGGGAGGGCGCTTGGCATGCGGTGAGACTGGCAGCGACGCGGCCTGCGGTGGGTATGGCGCGGCCGGACTTCTCCATTCCGTAATGCCCGGCAACCGGCTTCGCCTCGGCACGGGGGCCTATGGTGCCTGCGTGCGCCTGCCAGCCAGCCGAATTCCGCGGCCGCCGGCCGCGCTGCGACGGGTCCTGCCGAGCCATGGGGCGTTCCCCAGCCGGCTGCACGACGCGAGGACCGCCGCCCTGCTCGGCAGCTGGCTTGGGGCCGCGTTCGCCGTGTGCTTTCTTACCGGGCTCGTGTCGCATTTCATGCAGCACCCGCCGCCGTGGCTGGCCTGGCCGGCCCGGCTGACCCAGGGCGTGCACGTGGCCACCGGGCTGGCCTGCGTCCCCCTGCTGCTGGCCAAGCTGTGGACGGTGTACCCGCGGCTGTGGGAATGGCCGCCGGTGCGGTCGGTGGCCCACGGGCTGGCGCGGCTGACGGTCGTACCGCTGGTCGCCGGCGCGCTCTTCCAGCTGGTCACCGGAATAATGAACATCGCCCAGTGGTATCGCTTCCGTTTCTTTTTCACCGTCACGCATTACTGGGTCGCCTGGATCACCATTGGCGCGTTGGCGGTGCACGTTGCCGTGAAACTGGCCGTCGTGCGAGCGAATGTGGGCCCCGGGCGAGCCGACCAGGTCGGGCCTGCGCCCCCGGGTGGCTCGGAGGACCCCGATGACCGGCCCGCCGTGCCAGGACCGGCCGCGCCAGAGCCGACCAGGGCGGAGCCGGCCGGCCCGGAGCCGGCTGGCCCGGAGCCGGCGGAGGGCGGGCTGTCCCGGCGTGGCCTCGGGCTGGCCGTCGGCACGGCCGCCGGGGTCATCACCCTGACCAGCGCCGGGCAGTTCGTGCCGGGGCTTTCGCGGCTCACCCTGCTCGCGCCGCGTCGGCCGGACCTCGGCCCGCAGGGGCTGCCGGTCAACCGCACCGCGGCCGCCGCGGGCGTGCTCGCGCTTGCCCGGGACCCGGACTACCGCCTGGAGGTGCTCGGGCCGCGGCCATACTCGCTCACCCTCGTCGAGCTGCGGGCGTTCGGCCGGCACACCGCCCGACTGCCGATCACCTGCGTGGAGGGGTGGGCTGCCGACGCGGTCTGGGAGGGCCCGCGGCTACGGGACCTGCTCGACGCCGCGGGAATCCCGCCGGGCGCGGCGGTGCGGGTCGAGTCGCTCGAGCCACGCGGCGGCTACCGCGCCAGCGAGGTGGACCCGCCGCACGCCCGGGACCCGCTGACCCTGCTCGCCACCCGGCTCAACGGCGCCGACCTTGACCTCGACCACGGCTACCCGGCGCGCCTCATCGCCCCGAACCGGCCGGGAGTGCTGCAGACCAAGTGGGTCCACCGGGTGGTGATGCTGTGAGGCTGTCAACGGTCACGGCCGTTCGTGGCCTGCTGGCCGGCGCCGGCCTGGCCGCGGTCGGGTACGGCCTCTACGGCATGCTCACGACGCAGCGGGCGACCAACCCGCCACAGGCGGCTCGGTGGCTGATCGGCGGCATCCTCGTCCACGACCTGGTGGTCTTCCCGGTCACGGCCGTGGCGGGCGTGCTGCTCACCCGGTTCCTACGGGCGCCGTACCGGGCTGTGGTGCAGGGCGCGCTGCTGGTCAGCGCGTCCGTCGCGCTGGCATCCCTGCCGCTGTGGCGTGGCTACGGCGGTCCGCCGGACAACCCGTCGGTGAGCCCGCTGCCCTACGGGCGGAACCTGGCGATCGTCCTCGGGGCGGTGTGGGCCGGCGCGGCCGTCCTGATCGCTGTGCGCGCGGTGCGTGCGCGGCGCGTGCGGCTCCGGCGTCGCGGGCCCGGGCCGCCCGCACGGCGGCGGCGAACCGGCCGTGCGGGGCGAGCAGCGCGACCGCGTCGGCGTCGGCGGCCGTGTCGACGTCGCGCAGGACGGGCAGCGTGCTGACCCGCAGGCCGGCGGCGGCCAGCCGGGCGAGCTGCCTGGCCCCGGTGTCGGGCCGGGAGGTCGGGACCCCGCGCAGCATGGCGCCGTCCGGACGGCGCAGGCCGAGGGCCCACCAGCCGCCGTCGGCCGCCGGGCCGAACACGGCGTCCGCACCGGCCAGCGCGCGGCAGGCCGCGGCGAGCAGCGCCGGGGTCAGCTGCGGGGTGTCCATCCCGATCAGCAGCGCCGGGCCGGTGGCGACGGCGTCGAAGGCAGCGGCGAGCCGGGCGTCGAACGGGCCGCTGGCCTGCCTGCTCACCTCGATCGGCGCCCGCAGCCACGGGCCGGGAACCCCGTCGAGCACCAGCAGCGGCCTGACCTGCCGCGCGCCGGGGAGCTGGGCCAGGCCGGCGACGGCCGCCAGGGTGTCGGCGATGGCCGCCTCGGCCACGGCGGCGGCCTGGGCGGGGGTGAACGGCGGGGACAGCCGGGTCTTGACCCGGCCGGGGACCGGCTCCTTCGCCATCACCAGCAGCGTCATGGCGGGGATCGGCTCCTGATCGCCATGGACGGGCGGGGCGGCGGTCATCGCAGGCTCGCCAGCGCAGCCGTCATGTCCCGGACCGTGCGCAGCGTGCCCAGCGGCGTCCCGGTCACCTTCGACCGCCCGGTCCGCGGGTGGTAGGCGACGTCCAGCTCGACGATCCGCCAGCCAGCCTGCGCGGCCCGTAGCAGCAGCTCCAGCGGGTAGCCGAAGCGGCGGTCGCCGACCGGCAGGCGCAGCAGCGCCTCCCGGCGGGCGGCCCGCATCGGCCCGAGGTCGTGCACGCCGACGCCGCGCCGGCGCAGGCGGTGGGCGACGACCGCGTTGCCGAGCCGGGGGTGCGCCGGCCAGGCTCGCACGCTGGTGGGCCGGCGGAGGCCGAGGGCGAGGTCGGCGCGTCCGGCGGTCAGCTCGGCGACGAGCCGGGGCAGCTGCGCGGGGTCCAGCGACGCGTCGGCGTCGCAGACACAGACCACCTCCGCCTCCGCCGCCAGCAGGCCGGCGTGCACGGCCGCCCCGTAGCCGCGCCGCGGCACGTCGACGACGACGCCCAGCTTTCTGGCCAGCCGGGCCGAGCCGTCCCGGGAGCCGTTGTCGGCGACGACGGCCCGGTAGCCGGGTGGGATGCGCCCGAGGACCCAGGGCAGCGCCTCGGCCTCGTCCAGGCAGGGCAGCACGACGTCCACCGACGCCGCGCTCGCGGGCATCGCGCTCGGCCGCACCGCGCTCGTCGGCACCGTGCTGTCATCACGTTGCGTAAACACGGTCGCGACACTAGTGACGGGGTGCCAACATCGACCCTTACCGAATGAGGAAGTCCGGGCGGGGCCGGCGCGGTCCGAAGCGTTGGCGCCGACCTCTTACGAACCTGTGAACGCCGTTCCCGCCGCCGGCCGGGGCGGGAGGTGGCGCCCTATGGTGGCCGCGTGGCCCGTGTCCTCGTGGTCGACGACGACGCGACCGTAGCCGAGGTCGTCACCCGGTACCTGCGCAATGCCGGCTTCGATGTCGACCGGGCGGCGGACGGGCCGGCGGCGCTGGCGGCCGCCGAGGCCGCTGCCCCTGACCTGGTCGTCCTCGACCTGATGCTGCCCGGCATCGATGGCATCGAGGTCTGTCGCCGGCTGCGGGAGCGGGGCCAGGTCCCAGTGATCATGTTGACCGCGCGCGGCGAGGAGGCCGACCGGATCGCCGGGCTCGAGTACGGCGCCGATGACTACGTGACGAAGCCGTTCTCCCCGCGGGAGCTCACCCTGCGGGTGCAGTCCGTGCTGCGCCGGGCGAGCGCCCCGCCGCCGGCCGGGTCCGGCGTCCTGCGCGCCGGTGGCCTCGTGGTCGACACGGCCGCCCGCACCGCCACCCGTGACGGCGGCCAGCTCGGCCTGACCGTGCGCGAGTTCGACCTGCTCGCGTTCCTGCTGCGGCACCCGGGCCGCGCCTTCACCCGGGCCGAGCTGCTCGAGCAGGTGTGGGGCTGGACCTACGGCGACCCGTCCACGGTCACCGTGCACATCCGGCGCCTACGGGAAAAGGTCGAGGACAACCCGACGTCCCCGCGGCTGCTGGTGACCGTGTGGGGTGTCGGCTACCGGTACGACCCACCGGCCGTGGCGCAGCCAGGGCCGGGCCCGGCGGGCGCGCCCCAGGCCGGCCACGGGCCCGACCAGCCGGCCGTCCAGGAGTAGGGGGACACCATGAGCGCCGACCTGCAGGTCATCGGGATCGCGCTGGGCTGCTCGGCGGTGGCGGCGATGCTCGGGGTCCCGGCGCTGCGCGTGCTGCGTTCCCGGCCGCTGTGGGCGAGCGCGGTCGTGCTGTGCGTCGTCCCGGTGCTCGCGATCGCGGCCGGCGTGGCCGGGACGGCGCGCGCCATGTTCCTGTCGGACCACGACCTGCGGGTCGTGCTGATCGTCGTCGTGGTGTCCGCGGTGGTCGCGACGGCGGCCGGTGCGCCTCGGCCGGCCGGTCGTCGCGGCCACCGGCTCGCTGCGCCGGGCGGCGGACACCCTCGGTGACCCGGCGTACCAGCCGGCCAGCCGGGTGCCCACGGCGGAGCTGGCCGCGCTCGCGCGCACGCTCGACGCCACCCACGTGCGCCTGGTGGCGGCACGCGACCGCGAGCACGCGCTCGAGGCCAGCCGGCGCGAGCTGGTCGCCTGGATCAGCCACGACCTGCGCACACCCCTGGCCGGGATCCGGGCCACCGCCGAGGCGCTCGCCGACGGGCTGGTCACGGACGCCGCGACGACGGCGCGCTACCACCGGCAGATGCTCGCCGACGCCGAGCGGCTGACCGGCATGGTCGACGACCTGTTCGAGCTCGCCCGGCTGCAGGCCGGGGCGCTCGAGCTCACCCTGGAGAAGGTCTGCCTGGCCGACGTCGTCTCCGACGCGGTCGCCGCCGTCGACCCGATCGCCCGCGCCAAGGGGGTCACCATCACCGGCAGCACGGACGAGGCGGTCTACGTAGACGCCGACCCGGCCCAGGTCAGCCGGGTGCTGACCAACCTGCTGGTCAACGCCATCCGGCACACCCCGGATGACGGCACCGTCGAGGTCTTCGTCGAGCGCGCCGCCGGTGCGGCTACCGGCCGGCCGGCGTCGGGGACGGCCGGCAGCCAGGCGATCGTCGCGGTGGCCGACCGGTGCGGCGGCATCTCGGCGGAGGACCTGCCGCGGCTGTTCGACCTCGGTTTCCGCGGGGCGGGCCGCCAGGACCCCGGGTGAAGGCGGCGATCATCCGTACCAGCCGCGGGTACGGTCCGGGATCGGGCTGGCGATCGTGCGCGGCATCGTGGAAGCCCACGGCGGTGATGTCAGCGTCCTCAACCAGCGGGACGGCTGCCGCTTCGTGGTCGCGCTGCCGGCGGTGGCCTGAGCTGGCTGCCAGGCGGCGGGCGCGGGGGCAGGCGGGCGC